>JASHRP010000711.1 GCA_030037375.1 Bryobacteraceae bacterium
AGCCGCCGCAAGATCTTTGTCTGCACTCCCAAGGCTCGCTCCGACGAGGAACCGTGCGCCCGCAAGATCCTTTCGACGCTAGCGGCGCGAGCCTATAGACGTCCCCTCACCAACAACGATGTCGACACGCTGCTCGGCTTTTATCGCGCCGGGCGTGCACAGAAGGATTTCGATACCGGCATACAAAAGGGAATCGAGCGCATTTTGGCTGCGCCGAGCTTCTTGTTCCGCGTGGAGAGTGTACCCGCGAAAGCAGCGCCCGGTTCAGTGTACCGCTTGAGCGATCTGGATTTCGCATCGCGCTTGTCGTTCTTCCTGTGGAGCAGCATTCCGGACGACGAACTGTTGAATCTGGCTGTTCAGGGTCGCCTGAACGATTCCAAGGCGCTGAAGCGGCAGGTCGAGCGCATGCTGAAAGATCCGCGTTCCCAGGCGCTGGTGGACGGCTTCGCGAATCGCTGGTTGGGCTTGAGCAAGCTGGCTGGATTGACGCCCGATACCGATCTCTATCGCGAATTCGACGAGAACCTCCGCGAATCTATGGCGGAGGAGACGCGGCGATTCGTCGCCAGTCAATTGCAGAACGATCGCAGCGTCACCGAGCTGATCACGGCCGACTACACGTACCTCAACGAGCGTCTGGCCAAGCACTACGGGATTCCGGATATCTACGCCCCCCGGTTTCGCCAGGTGAAATTCACGGATGGCATTCGCGGAGGATTGCTAGGCCAAGCCAGTATCCTGGCCGTAACCTCCTATCCGAATCGAACCTCGGTCACGGTGCGGGGGCGATGGTTGCTCGAGAATTTGTTCGGCGCGCCTCCGCCTCCGCCGCCTCCCAACGTTCCGGCGCTCAAGGACCCGGGTCAGGACGGCCAGCCGCAGTCTTTGCGGCAACGCATGGAAATGCATCGCGCATCGTCGGCATGCGCGTCCTGCCATCGCCGCATGGATCCTTTGGGCTTCTCGCTCGAGAACTTCGATGCGCTGGGGAAATGGCGCACCGAGAGCGACGGCGCTCCGATCGACGCGACCGCCAACCTGCCGGATGGCACGCGTTTCGAAGGTGTCGCGGGTTTACGCAAACTGGTGGCTACCCATCCAGAGGATTTCGTGCGTACCTTCACCGAAAAACTCTTGGAATACGCGGTCGGCCGCGGGATCGAAACCTCCGATATGCCAGCCATTCGCAAGATCGCGCGCGACGCCGCGCCCGAAGGAGACTCCTGGTCCGGTGTGATCTGGGGAATTGTAAATAGTCCGGCGTTTAGCATGGGGGTCGTTGGACCGGAGAAGCCGGACAGTGTGGCGCAAGCAGGAGAAAGGTAGGGGGCTCAAATGATCGCTTTCAAAAAATCGATTTCGCGCCGGACCATTTCACGCCGAGCAATGTTGCGCGGAGTAGGCACGGCCGTCGCGCTCCCGCTGCTTGACAGCATGATTCCATCGTTCACCGCACGCGCGGCCACCACCATTCCGGTGAATCGTTTCGGCGTGGTCTACGTTCCGAACGGCATGATCATGGAAAACTACCTGCCGGCGAAGGAAGGGCCAGACTACGAGTTGACGCCGACGCTCAAGGCCTTGGAACCATTCCGCGAACACTTCCAGGTGCTGAGCGGTTTGAATTGCACTCCGACTCCTGGACGCCCCGGCGGGGCGCACGCAAAAGCCAGCACGCGATTCCTGACCGACATTTCGCCGCCGACAAGTGAGACCTGGCTCGATGCCGGCATTTCGGTCGACCAGATTCTGGCTCAGCAACTCGGCAAGCAAACGCAACTGGCCTCGCTCGAGCTGGGGATCGAATCCGGTGAGACGTCCGGCAGTTGCGACACCGGCTATGCTTGTCCGTACACCAACACGCTCAGTTGGACAGGTCCCGCCACGCCGCTGCCGACGCAGAACAATCCGCGATTGGTGTTCGAGCGGCTGTTCGGCGATAGCCGCAGCACCGAACCGAAAGAGCGCGCCGCACGCATGCGGGAGCAGAAGAGCATTCTGGATTCCGTGACAGAAGAAGCCGCGCGCCTCCAGGGTTCGCTTCCGCAGGCCGACCGGAGCAAGCTTACCGAATACCTGGATTCGATTCGCGGCGTGGAGCGCCGCATTCAGATCGCGGAAAAAGAGAACCGGGAGGTTCCGTTAGTGGATCACCCGGAGGGAATCCCCGCAAGTTGGGAAGACCACCTCAAGTTGATGTTCGACCTCGTAGTGCTCGCCTACCAGAGCGATCTTACTCGGGTGATCACGGTGATGCTGGGTCATGAGCAAAGCGGCATGACCTACCCGCAGATCGGCGTGCCGGACGCGCATCACCCGATTTCGCATCATCAGCACGAGCCGGAAAAGGTCGCCAAAACCGCGAAAATCAACGCCTATCACGTACAGATGTTCGCGTATCTGCTGGACAAGCTGCGCGCGACCCCCGACGGCGACGGTACGCTGCTGGACCACATCACACTGATCTACGGCGCGGGCATTGCTGACAGCAACAGCCACGCTCCGGTCAACATTCCGTTCCTGCTGGCCGGCGGCGGCGCCGGCAATCTCAAGGGCGGCCGCCACACGCATTTCAAGGATGTTCCGTTGGCCAATCTGCACCTCACGCTATTGGATCAGTTTGGCGTGAACTGGGATCGCATCGGCGACAGCACCGGACGAGTCGAGCCCGCCATGCTCGCATTGGGACGCTGATGCTAGCGGCCATCAGGATCATGGCCGTTTTAGGTGTTTCGGCCATTGCTTGTTGGGCGGCGTCCGCGGACACCCGGCTGATTCAAGCCGTCAAGGCGCAGGACGAAACTCAGACGCGCGCCCTGCTCCAGCAGAGGATCGACGTAAACGCCCAACAGGGCGACGGCTCGACAGCGCTACACTACGCTGCCTACAACGACAATCTTGCAATCGCGCAGATGTTAATTCGCGCGGGCGCGCGAGCCGATGCGGCGAACGATCTCGGCTCCACGCCGTTGCATTTGGCCTGCAACAACGGCAGCGCCGCGATGGTCGGCCTGCTCCTCGCGGCCAAAGCCAATCCGAACTCGAAGCTCCTCAACGGTGAGACCGTGCTGATGACCTGCGCCCGAACGGGCAACGCCAGCGCGGTGAGATCCTTGTTGGTACAAGGCGCTGACCCGAAAGCCGCCGAGCCGGAGCACAACCAGACGGCGCTGATGTGGGCTGCCGCGGAGAAGCATCCGCAGGTCACGGCTTTGCTGATCGAATTTGGCGCGGATGTTCGCGCCCGGTCCCGCTCGTATTCGATGACCGTGGTCGGCGAGCAAACACAGAGAGCAGGCAGGGAAGAACTGAACTACGACGTGATGAGGGGCGGCAGCACGCCGCTGCTGTTCGCCGCTCGATCCGGCGACGCGGAGTCCGCCAAGCTCCTGCTGGATCACGGCGCCGATCCGAATGACCGATTGCCCGATGGCACCAGCGCTCTGGTGCTCGCCGCGCACAGCGGGAACCGGGAGGTCGCCCTGGCCCTGCTGGATAAGGACGCGGATCCGAACGATCTCGGAATCGGCTACACGGCGCTCGACGCCGCCATCCTGCGAAGCGATCCGGATTTGGTGAAGGCTCTGCTGGCGAAGGGAGCAGATCCGAATCTGAAGATCACGAAGGGCACGCCTACTCGCCGCAATTCGACCGACTATAATCTTCTGGCTCCGCTAATCGGCGCGACGCCTTACCTGCTGGCGGCGAAATTCCTGGAAACCGGAATTATGAAGACCCTCCTCGCCGACGGCGCGGATCCCAAAGTCGCGATGCCGAACGGCGCCACCGCTCTCATGCTGGCCGCGGGAATGAATTCGGCGAACAACGAAGATCGTCGCGGGGTCAACGTGATCGATTTCGGTAAGCCGGAACCGGAGAGTAAGGTGTTGCCGGCGATCGAGGTTGCGCTGGAAGCCGCGCTCGACGCCGGCGCCGACGTCAACGCTGTCAACAATCGGGGGGACACGGCCCTTCATGCCGCGGTAACCCATCGTTATGAGGCCGCGATTCAGTTGCTGGCCAGCCGCGGCGCCAATGTGAACGCGAAGAACAACAACGGTCAAACACCCCTGGCGTTGGTTAGCCGCCCGGCGGGCAATTCGGAAAAGCCCACGGCATCCACAAGGGCAGGAGCAGGGAGCTCCGGTACGGCAATCGCCGACGAACCTGCCGCGCGGCGAATTGCCGCATTGCTCCGGACATTGGGCGCAAACTGAGCAGCGCTCGGCTCGCTAACCGCCGGATCTTATCAGCTCGAAATAACGATGTCCGACTCCGCCGTGGAGCAAGTCAACAGATTAGCGGATTTCTGGCGACCGCGCTTCCGCTCGACTCGACAAACCGGAGTGCATCAATGACACTATAAGGCAGAGAGATCCGGGGCTACCATGAAAGTCCTGGCCTTGATTCTGGACCGGACTGTGGAATGCGACATTGATGCGTTTGCTCTTTGTAACTTCCCTTGAATACCTTCCGCAAAGCCACGGTGGCATGCAGTCATCGACCAATGAGCTGTGCATCTGCCTCCGGAGACGAGGACATGAGGTCTCGGTGCTGTCCGCCCTGCATGCAAATCGATGGAACCCCCGCATCAGGATGCAGATAAACAAGAGGCGGTTTGGTTGCAAGATGTACCGCGACTCGGTGTCCGGATACTCTGTGTGGCGAACACGGTTACCGTCGGATGCACTCGAGTATGTTGTCGGTAAGGAGAGCCCTGCCCTTATTGTTGTGATAGTAGCCGATGAGCCCATGCGCATCGCGACTGCGGCATTGCGCATGCAAATTCCCCTTTTGTTGAGATTGCTGGATGTGGAATTTCACTCGCATGCCGGACGTTTCGAGGACCTGGGCGCCATCCCCTGCGTTGCCAACTCACGGTTCACGGCGGGAAGATACCGCTCCCGCTTTGGAGTCACTCCCGGCGTGATCTACCCATTCATCTCAACTGAAAGATACAGAACGAAAACCACCAGGGAGAATGTTACTTTCGTAAACCCCCATCCCTATAAGGGCCTTGACATCGCTCTTGGTATCGCCGCTCTGTGCCCGGAGATTCCCTTCACTTTCGTCGAGTCTTGGCGGCTGTCGGCTGATCAATGGCAAAGTCTAAGGCGAAAACGCGCTGCACTACCCAATCTCACTCTACTTCGAGCGCAAGACGATATGCGCACCGTGTATGGGAAATGCAAGATTCTTCTCGCCCCGTCGGTGTGGGAAGAAGCATATGGGCGAGTAGCCAGCGAAGCTCAGATTAGCGGCATCCCTGTGGTGGCGTCGTCGCGTGGCGGTTTGCCCGAAGCGGTCGGGCCGGGCGGAATCCTGCTCGACCCTGAGCAGCCGATTTCCGCTTGGGCCGCCGCAATTCGAAGGCTCTGGCAGGATGGGCGGCAGTATGCCGAGTTATCCGCTGCGGCCGCCGCACATGCGGAACGTCGCGAAATGACCTTGGACTACCAGATAGACGCATGGGAACGGGCGATGCTGGCGGCCTGCGGCTATACATCGCAGAGGGCGAGACATCAAAGCGGTGGAAAATGATTTCTCTCGGGCGGAAGCGGGTTCCTTAACTTACTTGTCCGGCGGTGAGCGGTTGTCGATCTTACGGGAATGGCTGGCAGAGATCTGGCAATACCGGGAACTGCTATGGTTCCTAGCTTGGCGGGACATCAAGGTTCGATACAAGCAAACAGTCCTCGGGGCGGGCTGGGCCATCATTCAACCTCTGCTCGGAATGATCGTCTTCACCGTGTTCTTCGGCAGATTCGTCGGATCGACAAACGTTAAGGTGCCCTATCCAATTTTTAGCTGTTGCGCTCTGGTGCCGTGGACCTACTTTTCGGGTGCCCTGAGTCAAGCTGGAAATAGTCTCGTCGCGAACTCAAGTCTTATCACGAAGGTCTACTTTCCACGGGTATTCCTCCCGGCGTCGAGTACGTTGAGCGGACTGTTCGATTTCCTGATAAGTTCAGGGCTTTTGGTTGGGCTGATGACATACTATAAGATTCACCCGACCTGGGCGCTATTCTATTGGCCGCTATTGATTTTCGCCATGTGGATGTTCACGCTGAGTGCCGGCATGTGGCTCGCCGCGCTAAACGTGCGGTACCGCGACGTTAAATATACAATTCCTTTCTTGATCCAGATTGGATTGTTTGTAACCCCTGTGCTATATCCGATTACGGCGATACCGCCTGGAATTCGACCATTCCTGGCGCTGAATCCAATGGCGGGAATAATTGAAGGATTCCGGGCTTGCATGTTTCCGCAATATCCCATCGATTTAAGTTTTTTATTGGGTTCCTCCGCGGCCGGCGTGATTCTGTGCTTTTTAGGCGGCATGTACTTTCGAGCTACCGAGAGAATGTTCGCCGATATAATATGATCCGTATCCAACTCAAATGAGCGAATCTATTGTCGTCGATAACGTGTCGAAGAAATACATTATCGGCCCAGCGCCGGAGAACATGCTTCGGGAGCGGTTAATCAATATGCTTCGGCGCGCCGTAAGGTTGCGCCGCGCTGAGAAGCATAGTGTTTGGGCGCTGCGGGAGGTGTCGTTTCGGGTCGAGGAGGGCGAGATCGTGGGGGTCATCGGCCGAAACGGGGCCGGCAAGAGTTCGCTTCTGAAGGTTCTATCGAAGATTACATACCCAACCACTGGAGGCGTGAGAACGCGCGGGCGTCTCGCCTCCTTACTGGAGGTGGGAACGGGGTTTCACGATGAACTGACCGGGCGAGAAAATGTGTATCTGAATGGCTCGATTCTGGGCATGAGAAAAAGGCAGGTGGATGCGCGGCTCGATGCCATCGTGTCGTTCTCGGGTGTCGAACAATTCCTCGATACGCCGATCAAACGCTATTCGTCGGGGATGCGGCTGCGCCTGGGATTCGCCGTCGCGGCGCACCTCGACCCGGACGTGCTGCTCGTGGATGAAGTGCTCGCCGTAGGAGACGCAGGATTTCGGAAGAGATGCCTCAATACCATGGACGACCTGCGGAAAGGCGGCCGGACGGTGCTCTTCGTATCGCATAGCATGAGTGCCGTGGAGAGCCTCTGCTCACGGGTCATATGGATGCACGACGGGAGAGTTCGAATGGACGGCCCCCCGGCGAACGTCATCCGCTCGTACATGACGACATTCTCGGAGGAGGAACAGAGCGGGAGCGACCTCCGCGGCTTAGAACGCCGCGCGGGTACGGGCGAGATTCGGTTCACTGGCGTGGAGTTTCTTTCCGGCTTACGCGAACCCCAACCCGTCACGCGCACCGGGGATCGTGTCGTCATTCGGTTTCGATATCATGCGGCTCAGACTGTTTCGCATCCCAGCGTTGGTTTCAGGATCTACTCAGAGTTCGGCGTCTTGATTACCTCCACCAGCACATGGTTCCACGGAATCGATATTTCCTCCATCCGCCCTGGCGACGGTTACATTGATGTGGACATCGCATCTTTGACTCTTGCGCCCGCCCGCTACACGCTGTCGCTCTGGTTCAGTGACGGCTCATACGATTCTCATGTCTACGACCGGCTAGACCACTGTGTTCGACTGGACATTGAAGCATCCAATTTCCATGGTTCGGGAAGGACCATGGATAGTAGCCACGGGATCGTATACTTTCCGCAAACATGGGGGCTAGGCGGCATCGAACCCGATTCGCACACGTAATTCTGATAGTCGGGATTAGTTGTGACGCGATAGCAAGTCTCGGAGGGCCGGTTGCCCGCTCGGAATCTCGGATTGGATTTCTGTCAGCCGCCCTCGGGCGACACCACCCTTGGGCCGGCACGATATCGGAAAATGTCAATAGGTCCGCCGGAAATGAACCCTCCCAGCCCAATGGGCGATTTCGAATTTGCAGACGGAGTCCCGGTCGATCAACTCCGCGACGGCCAAGCGATTCAGGGCAAGGTGCGCGGCGATGGCGCGATCCTGGTGAGGCGCGGGGAAGAGTTTTTTGCCATTGGATCCTCCTGCACCCACTATGGTGGCTCGCTCGTGCAAGGCTTGATCGTCGGCGATGAAGTCCGCTGCCCACTGCACCACGCCTGCTTCAGCCTGCGCACTGGCGAAGCGTTGCGCGCGCCTGCGTTTGACGCGCTTCCATGTTGGCGCGTCGAAAGGGCGGAGGATCGGGTGTTCGTCCGGGAAAAGCTCGCTACTCCAAAACAAACCGCAGCCGGGATAGACCACGCGCCTTCATCGATTGTGATTGTGGGCGGAGGCGGCGCGGGTCTGGCTGCCGCGGACATGTTGCGACGCGAAGGATACGAAGGCCGCGTAACGATGGTGAGCGCGGATACTTTCGCCCCTTACGACCGTCCGAATGCTTCCAAGGATTACCTGGCGGGCAACGCGCCGGAAGAGTACATGCCCTTGCGGCAGCCCGATTACTACAAGAAGCAGCGCATCGATTTGATTCTCGGATCGCGTGTGGCGCGGATCGATACACGGCGCAAGCGGATTGAGTTGGAAGATGGGAGTGCGCGCGATTTCGGGGCTCTGCTGCTCGCAACCGGCGCCGATCCGGTGAAGCTTGCGATCCCTGACGCGGCAGAATCTCAAGTCCACTATTTGCGCACTTACGAAGATAGCCGCGCGCTTATCGAGAAGGCCGGTTCGGCACGGCGGGCAATCGTGGTGGGAGCGAGTTTCATCGGGCTCGAAGTCGCCGCCTCTCTGAGGACGCGAGGAATTGCAGTCGACGTGGTCGCTCCCGAGCAGCAACCGCTGGAACGCGCTCTAGGTCCGGAGATTGGCAAGCTCATCCGTGCTCTCCATGAGGAGCACGGCGTTGTTTTTCATTTGGGAGAAACGATCGCCCGGGTCGAGGGCTCGAACGTTATCCTCAGCAAGGGCGCGCGGCTGGAGTCCGATTTCCTGATCGCCGGAGTCGGTGTCCGCCCATCCACTAAGCTCGCCGAAGAAGCGGGGCTCAAGGTCGACCGCGGAGTGGTGGTGAATGAGTATTTGGAAACCAGTTCTCCGGGAATTTTTGCCGCCGGCGACATCGCGCGCTGGCCCGACCCACATACCGGCGAGTTGATTCGGGTTGAGCATTGGGTGGTTGCGGAACGGCAGGGACAAGTCGCGGCGCGAAACCTGCTCGGACGCCATCAGCGCTATGAAGCCGTGCCGTTCTTCTGGACCGAACAATTCGGCCTCTCGATCAGGTATGTCGGGCACGCCGAACAATGGGATGCGATCGAAGTCGAAGGAGACTTGCAGGCGAAAGATTGCGCCGTACGTTACAAGAGAACGGGAAAGACTCTGGCCGTCGCGACCATCTCTCGCGATCTTGAAAGCTTGCGCGCGGAGGCCGCGATGGAGGCCGAGTAGTCCTCCGAACCGGCTCGGCCTCGGACTTCAAGATTCGCTAGGCTGCGACGTTGCGGGTTGATACTTGACCTGCAATTCGTTGACTACTTGTTGGACATTGGGAACCGCGGCGGCTATCTGCTGAGCCTCGTCGCGGGTGGCCTGCGTACGTACCTCACCAGTCAGCGTTACCACGGAATTGTTGACTTTATAACCGACGCTTTTGTGCAGGCGATTCTGTACCAGCGCGGCATCCAGGTTTTCGCCGATGGCCTTGTCCAGGTCGGCGTTAATCCGGCTGGCGCCTTTGTCGCCCGGAGGCAGGACCGCGATCTGATTCGAAATTACCTGCCGCGGAGCATTCGCCTGCGCGACAGCCGCTGCCTGATCCTT
>JASHRP010000712.1 GCA_030037375.1 Bryobacteraceae bacterium
GCTGGCTCAGGGAGCGAGCTCTGAAGAGATCATTAAGGGCTATCCAACCCTGAACGAAGAGATGATCTTGCTCGCGCCGTTTTATCTGGGCGCGTTTCCACAACAGTGCACGCGAACCGCCGCCGCTGGCACGGGAAAAAACCAAGCTGCAGATTCGGCGAACTTCGAAGCCAGCTTAGAGGACGGCCTATTTCCAACAACTGATTCGCTCGGAACGTTTCTGGAACGAAGCAGCGAGCGAGTGGCCGCGCGCACGAAGCAGGAGTCTTCTCCCTTCAGGCGTTCTTGTAAAGACCAATTGGATAGGCCCGACTGACTTCCGCCACCGCTTGGCGAAGTATTCCGCGTACTCCTTCTTTCGGCCAAGAACTTCCGGTACAGGAAAGTAGTCTTCACGGAACAAGCGCCAAAGGCGAGGACGAGCCAGCAGGTAGCGCGGATTCTCGACGGGGCGCAATACCTGTCGGAGTGCTTCCAGAAAAATGTTCTGCTCGCGACCAGCGCCACCGCCGATCCAGCAGAACACCGATCCCCCGTCGTGCCTATCGGCGTACACTTGAAAGTTACCTGCGCGCCTGTCGATCTCTCCTGCATATTCCAACGACTCAAGCATTGCAATTCCGATCTGCTTGATGCTCCGCTCCGGTGTGCCGTGACGAATCCACCGCCAAACGGCCAGTGACACCCACGGCAGGCTCACGATGGCGGCGATGCCGAGCAGAACGGTGATCGAGTAGAGCCAGTCTTCGTCGCTTCGCGGTCGAACGCGGCTGAGCCCTCGCATGAGTTCGCCGAGAACCACGAAAAAGACGGATACCCCCTCTATTAACAGAGCGGCGATTGTATTGCTCAAGACAAATCCTCGCGGCAGCGATTCGTCAGGGGCTTTGAGTCCGTCCTCCATCTGTTTGATCGCCCCCGCATCCAAAGCAGCCTTCCACTGCTGCCGCAGCCCTTGCCGGTCCAATGCCCGTGCACACGTCTGCCGATTGCAATCGTCGATCCGCGCAGGGTTAAAGGGAGGACTTCCTATGCCGAGCCGGTTCGTCCCACTTTCGATTACGGGAGTGGTTGCGCTTACGCCCGCGAACGCGGAGCAGCGCCTTACAAGTAATTCGTAATCTTCTCCCGGACCAAACGCTCCGGGCTCAACGCAGACCAAGTGCCAGATGTTCGCGGTTTTGTTAGGGCGCTGGCGATCGACGCGAATAGATCGGCCTCGCATCTGATTCGAAAGCATGTAGGAGCCGACGAAGCTCGCCAAAACCAAGGTATTTATATATGGTGCATCCCATCCTTCGCCGAGGAGAGACTTGGTGCCCACTAAGACGGTAATGGCTCCCGCGTCGAAAATCGACGTAATAAGGCGCACGCTGCCCTGGTAGTATTCGCCTCGAAGAGCGACTACTCGATACTCGGAATCGTGAGGAGCGGGCGATACGATTAAGTCGTCCGGGCGTATACCCATCTTGTGTGCAGCATCTCGAATGGATCGCTCCGCTGTGGCTGGGATTACTACCAGGGAGCCAGTGAGAATGCCGAGGCGCACATCGGAGATGCTGGCTCTTCGAAGAGTCTCGAAAATTGGTACAACGCCGATGTCCTCGAAGGAGCACACCTCACTGGCCGTTTTCGGTAGCTCTGACTTTCGGATGAAATCCGCGAGCACAACAGCACGCAGGCCGTCTTGCTGCGCTGCCGCTTCGAGCTTGATAATTTCAGAAATCGACGCCAGCTTCGTGGCTGACCTTGTCAACAGCTTCAGATGGTCAGCGGAATACCGCAACCTAACCCGTCGTCGCTCGATTGCGCCGATTTGGAGCAGTTCACGACGAAGTGACTTCATGAGGGACTCATAGGCCGAGAAGCTCTGGGCATCCGAATACAGGGAGCATGTCAGGAGGATTTCGAGCCATTCGAGCCCCAGACCAGGAATCCTCTTCTGGGACAGACCCAAGGCGTCGAGAACCTGGTGGGGCACCCTGCTGCCCGCGGCATTCAGGAAAATCACCATGCTTGACACATACTCCGGGTCCTCGAGCAGTGCTGCAATATTGTCACCGGGTGCGACGATCCATGGATGCGAATTTATTGCTTCGGTAAAGGGTTTGTCGGCCAGCAGCCGGGCGACAAAGGAGTCGACGGCTTGGCGAAATCCGGCAATTACGTCGAGGTCCTCCTGTTTTGGAAGACTCAGGTAAACATAGTCTTGATGCGGGCACAGATCACCGACCCGAACCAGCTCGGGAATTGATACCTCAGCGTCCACCGGCCCGCACAATTGCTCATATCGTTGCCACTCGGACGGCGTCACATCATAGGGTGGCGTCGCTGTCAGAGCTACGATGGTCGGCTGGTCAAGCTTATCTGCTACGAAGGTCAAGGTCTTCCACCACTCGGAGTGGAGATGGTGTGCTTCGTCGACCACCAGTGTTCGAAAAGCCGCACGACTAATCACCTCTGGAAACTGCCACGCATCCGCGATACCGCCGTTCGGTCCGCTTGTGTCCCTAGCTTCGGTGGTGGCTTCCTCCTCTTCATCAGTGTCACTTTGGGGATTTACCGGCCCACATAGCGCATGCAAAGCCTGATACGTCGTGACGGTTACAGCGGCGGGAGATTTCAAGTCGACCGACAGCCAACTCGGCTGTGGTTGGTTCACAAGAAAGCACGCGGTGAGGCGATCAACCCATTGATCTCTGATTGTGATCGTTGGCGCGAGTACAAGAGCCGGCTCCCCAATCCTTCGAATGATTTCAAGTCCGAGGATCGTCTTTCCTGATCCCGGCGCCGCGATCAGATGGAACCGGCGATCGCTGAGGTATTCGGGAAGCCTGTCGAGGATTCGCGCCTGGTACTGCCTCCACGCCATTTGGAAGTTGAGACAATCAGGAAACGACTTCGTCGGCGTCGAAGCGGAAGCAGGGACCGGGTCCATGGAAAGGCCATTGTAGCTTCTGGCGCTTTGCGGCCGCTGCCACCCTTGCCAGAAACTTGATTCCAGCCGGGAAGCCCACCGGACTCATATGACAGTTTTCAACAAAATTCGACAACATTCAACAATATTCAACAGTGTTCAATAATTTTAGGCAGCTTTAGGCAATCTTCCCTACTCAGCAACCAATACACGGCAGCGAAAAGCTGGTAGTGGAACATAAAGGGAGCGGGACTCGCTCGCAGCTTTCCTTGTGGCTATTTCCTCACGCCTCAACCGCATCGGGCGGGTTGCATTTTCAGCTCGGCGAATCCCGTTTGGGACTCGCCTTTTTCTGTACTTTTTTGTTGCGAGCGTCCCGAATCACTGTTGGCAGTCCCATAGTACTTAGGAGCTCCGCCGAGCAGCGGAGCTCCGATTCTCGCTCAGAGGTGAAATATGCAGAGTTTTCTCACAGAACAGGAAGTCTCCAAACGGCTGAACGTCAGCGTTGCGACCCTGCGCCGTTGGCGACTGGAGAAGCGCGGGCCGATGTTCGTCAAGGTCGGCTCGCTCGTACGTTATCGCCCCGAAGATCTCGACTCGTGGATAGCAGCCCTCCCATTAGGCGGCGGAGTTGCCGTCATGACCACCGGTGCGGCAAGCTGATCGTCAAGGTGCGGAGAAGAAATCCCGCCTGGAAAGGAGCAGCATGATCTACAAGCGCATTGGTCGCTGGCACCTCGACGTAACGATCCACGGCGTTCGTTATCGCGAGGCGCTGAACACAACCGATAAGCGGCAAGCGAAAGAGCTCGAAAAGAATCGCATTGCCGAAATCAAGCAGGGCAAGAACGCTTCGAAGACGGGGCGCGAATTCGCGCGCAAGCCGTTTCACGAAGCGGTGAATGTCTATCTCGAAGAGCGCGAGCCGCATGTTTCCGAGAGGACGATGCAGTTCGAATCGCAGCGACTCGGGCCGCTTATGAAACATTTCGGCGAGAAACCGTTACTGCGGTTCAAAGCCGAGGATGTTTCCGGCTATCAGAAGGCGCGGCTGGATGCCGGCATATCCGGCCGGACCGTCAACATGGAAACCGGCGTCCTCCGGCGGATGCTCAAGCGGGCCAAAGTCTGGAATGCGATTTCCGAGGACGTAAAGGCCCTCCCGGAGGACCGCAGTGCAGTCGCCAAGGTTCTCCCGCCCGACCTGAAGCTCAAGCTCTTCGAGACCGCCGCGAGCCGCCCGGAATGGTTGGTAGCACATTGCGCAGCAGTGCTCGCGGTTTCTACGACGTGTCGCGGAGTCGAGATCAAGAACCTACGCTGGCAGGACGTAGACCTCTTCGGCCGAGTCGCGACGATCCGCCGCAGCAAGACCGCAGCAGGCCACCGGACCATTCCGCTCAACGGCGACGCCATGGCCGCATTCGCTCGCCTTCTCGAACGCGCGAGCGCGCTTGGTAGCAATGAATCTGAGCACTACGTTTTCCCCGCTTGCGAGGAGCGGATCATCGATCCCTCACGTCCGCAGAAGAGCTGGCGCACGGCGTGGCGGAAGCTCGTCCGCGAAACTGCCAGGCGCGTCGGCAGAGCGGCTGCACAACAGGCGCTCGACTCCGGCGTAGGTCTCCGCGCCGCCATCGCCGCCTGGAAACGCGCCGCCGCGCCGATCCGCGGTCTACGCTTCCACGACCTCCGTCACCAGGCCATCACCGAAATGGCCGAGGCCGGCGCGTCTGATGCCACGCTCATGGCCGTAGCCGGCCACATGTCACGTCGGATGCTGGAACACTACAGCCACGTGCGCATGGCCGCCAAGCGCTCGGCGCTGGAAAAACTGGAAAGCGGTCTGATGGGCAGGCCCTCTCGAACGGGCCAGCCCGAAACCATTTTTGGACAACCCAGGAAGGCGAATTGAAACTTTACGTCACAATCCACGTCACAACCACTCCCTCCAACTCTCCCCTTGTTTGTATCTGCTTGAAATGAATGGTGGGCGCGACAGGACTCGAACCTGTGACCTCCTGCGTGTGAAGCAGGCGCTCTAACCAACTGAGCTACGCGCCCGGCTATCAACTACTTAGGCGGCGCAGTCAACAGTTTATCACGCCATCTTGGTTTATCACGTTACGCGATTCCGAAGAAGCGCAGAAGGCACACGATCACTACGATCGCGATGACTCCGA
>JASHRP010000713.1 GCA_030037375.1 Bryobacteraceae bacterium
GCGCAGCCGCTTGGAGACGCGGTGGTCGCCGTAGACATGGATTCGGGGAAAGTTCTGTGGCACTACCAAGCTCAGGCGAACGACGCGTTCATGGGCGGATGTTTCGGCGAGAACAAGAGCAAGGCTTGTCCGAAGACCATGGGACCGGATGCGGACATCGGCAATTCGCCGATCTTGAGCACGCTCGATGACGGGAAGCGCGTGCTCATCGCGGGCACCAAAGGCGGCGAAGTATTCGCATTAGACCCGGACGACAATGGCAAGCTGCTGTGGCGGGTCGCGGCGAATAACGGCGGCGGGCGTGGAGGAATCGTGTGGGGCGGGTCGGCGGATCACGAGAACGTGTATTACGGGTTGGGGAGCGGAGGAATGTCCGCGCTGAAAATGGCCACCGGTCAGCGGGCATGGTTCGCGCCGATCAATCCGCCAGGTGGGCGAGGTAGCACCAATGCCGCGTCCACGCTGATTCCTGGCGTGGTGTTCGTGGGCGGCGCCGATGGAAAACTGCATGCGCTTTCGACCAGCGACGGCAGCATCCTGTGGGAGTTTGACACGAACAAGAGCTTCGACACGGTGAATAAGGTTAAGGATGCGCATGGAGGCGGGATTTCTTCAGTGGGTCCGGTGATCGCCGACGGGATGATGTATATCGGCTCGGGCTATGGAGTCGGGGGCGGACCGTTCGGCAACGTGCTGCTGGCGTTCGCGCCCGAGTAGGCTTCGACCGGGTTTCCCAGGACGTACAGGTTTCCTGTACGATGAAGTCATGGCCGTAGAGACGACGTACACACAGCTCCGCGACACGCTCGCTTCCGTGCTCGATCGCGTGGTGGACGATCAGGAAATCGTGATCGTGCGGCGGAAGGGGACGAGAGATGTTGCCCTCGTTCCGGCCGAGGAATTGGCGGGGCTGCTCGAAACGGCGCACCTTTTGCGGTCCCCGAAAAATGCGCGGAGATTGCTGGGCGCGCTCCGCCGCGCGGAGAAGGGAAAAACTGCCTCGCAATCCGTCGATCGGCTGCGAAGAGAGCTCGGGCTTGGCAGCGAGGATTAGCCGGGAAGCTGTTTTCCACGTCGAGTTTCGGGAGGATCTGCGCTTCTGGGTCGAGGCCGATCGGAACGCTGCGTTGCGAGTGTTACAACTGGTCGAAGCCGCGATTCGCGATCCGTTCGCTGGGCCTGGCAAACCGGAGGCGCTGAAATATTTGCTCGCCGGATGTTGGTCCAGACGGATCACTCAGGAGCATCGGTTGGTTTACAGGGTCAGCGAGAAGCGAATCGACTTCCTGCAGGCCCGGTATCACTACTGAACACGGTTAGACCTCACCGGTCCGAGCACAGCCGGTAGACCGTGGTTTCTCCCGCTTTGCCGAGCTCGCAGTATTGTCGCATCCAATCCGCGAGGTCCGGAAAGCGGTGAATGTCGAGGCTTGGGTTGTAGTGCGATAAACCGTCGACGACGAACACGGGCATGGGGGATCTGACGAAATCGAGCCGGTTCGCGCGCGCCCATTCGGCCGAAACGGGAACGTCGGTAGACAGGTGTCGGTCGGCCGGGACGCCGGTTAGCGGTTGCGAATCCCAAAACTTTCCCGCGAAGGGAAGACGAGTGTAAGCGATAACGTCTGGACGATACCCCCAGATGAAGATCGTGTCATCGGGACGGGCTGCCGATTCCACAATTCGCGCGGCTGCGCGGCTCTCCTGATCCATGGCGACGTCGCGCCAGGAATGTCCGCGGCGGGCGAGATCATCCATGGCGAGCTCGATGTAACTCGGGCCGAAGCGGACGATTGGAACGATCAGTGAACCGGCGATGAGGACGCGCAGTACGATTACGGCCGGAGCGTGTCGTTGATTGCTCGCGAACAATTGCGCGAGCCCGCAGCCGGAGAGAATCGCCAGCGGCGGAAGCAATTGGTTCATGTAGCGCGGGGCGAAATGAAATCCGAGACCGGTTCCAAGCAGCGAAATAAGGAACCACTCGAGCAAGCGTGGGGGCTTTTCACGGAAGATGTACCAAGCGGCGGCGATGCACAGCGCCGCATGGAATCCGAACCATCCCAGAAGGCTTGCGATGCCTGCGGTGAGGCTCGCGTTCGACGGCGATGCGCCGATGTACTGAAAGCCCCATCGCCACACTTGTTCCCAATAGCTCGCGAGCGCGTGATTCGAGGCAAGCCACACCGCCGCCGCGAGGCTCACGCCAACGAAACCGAGAGCCAACCAGGCCAGACCCCCGAATAACACGCAGGAGGCCAGGACGAACAGGGCCTTAGGAGTCAACAGGAAAGCGATTCCGGCGAGGGCGCCCGCGGCGAGCGGCTTTCGCCGCCACGCGAAGTACATCGCGGCCAGATGCGGAGCGATCATCAGCGTGTCCGGCTCCAATGGGATGTTCGCCGGCGGCATGTAGAAGATCAGCGAGAATGCGAGCGCCGATGCCGCGAACATGCCCTCGCGGCGCGACCAGAGCGCGGACGCGAAGCGATATGCCAGAACGCAACAAGCCACGACAAAAAGGGAATCCGCGAGCCGCAGCGCGATTCCGGTGTGCGCTCCGAAGAGCAGATAGAACGCTAGGTTGAGCGGCGGCTTGTCATACCAGAAGTCGCGATACGGAAGCTTTCCGTGAAGAACCTGAATGGCTGCCGCGAGATGGTAGTCTTCGTCGGCCCAAAGGACGTTGATGTGAGAGAGCCGCGAAAGGAGGACGATGCCGGAAAGGCACGTCCAGAACCCCGCGCGGCTCATTTGGTTATCTGCCGGAAAGGCGGCAAGCCGATCGACCGCGCCTTTTTTTGGCGTTAATTCTGCACCGCCGTGTACAGCGTTTGCGATGCCGCCGTGCCGCCAAGCGTGAAGGTGAACGGCGTGAGATCGTTGGCAGGTACGTTCGGAACGACGATGTTGAATTGATACAAACCTACGAACGAAGGCGCCAACCCGAAGTAGCTCAGTGTCGCCGGGGTCGAGCCGAAGCTTACTTGGATCGGGTTGGTCAGGTTGTTCGCCGCTTCCGTGATCTGCTCATTGGGAACCGCCGGATTCGTTCCGCCGAAGCCGACGCCGTAGACGATGATCGTGTCTCCGGGCATCGCCTGTCTCGAAGGGACGCCGGGAATCGTGTTCGGCGGAAGCACGTAGGTCTGCCCGTCCGGAAAGAGAGCAGCCAGATACTGGCTGCCGTTCACAATGAAAGACGGCGGCGCCAGCATACCTGGCTCGAGTGGATTCACGCTAATCGTAAAGGGAATGCTGGTTCCATTTCCAGTGGTCAGCACGACGGGTTGCGGGCCGGAGGCTACGCCGTCCGGAACCAACGCATTCACTTGTCCGGAGCTGATGAAATAGACCGCGGCGGGTTGGCCGGCCACGGTGACGCTGGTCCCGTCGAGCGAGGTCGGCGCGTTGACGCCAGTGAAATCCGCGCCACCCCACTGCCGCGTGTCTCTCGCCAAGTTCGCGCCGTAAATTTCCATCCAAGTTCCCGTGGTTACGGCGTCAAAGGCTCCGAAGGCGCCGGCGCTGATGATGGTTTGCGAGATCTCGGGGCCGGGGTTCGGGTTCGAGCCGAGCACGAGCGAAAGG
Organism: Bryobacteraceae bacterium; assembly: GCA_030037375.1. Classification (GTDB taxonomy): domain Bacteria; phylum Acidobacteriota; class Terriglobia; order Bryobacterales; family Bryobacteraceae; genus Palsa-187. The sequence continues at coordinate 3,592 of JASHRP010000713.1, forward strand.
CTATCCGCCAAGCCGTCGTTGTTGTTACCCTCTTCGCGAGTGATCGTAAGCAAGACGTGTATGAGGCGCGTGGTTTTTGGCACGGTGCCATTCGTCGACTTTTGCAATAGCTCACTGACCCCATTACGGTCGGCAGACAGCACCGGTCCCAACGTCGCCGTTCCCAGCACAGTCCCGCTCCAAGTTTCGAATTGAATCGTGAGCGTGGCGTTGTCATCCTGGCCGTCATACCCGCCCAGCCAAGCCGAAAGAGCGTAAGACAGATTGCCCGCGTCAATCAGGCTGGCCGCGGAGGAAACATCGATGTCCTGATATGCGGTGCCGATGGGATTGGAATCGTCCACGACGGTTTCGCCGCCATAGAAATAATTCGACGAGGCGTCGGGCGGAATTGTCCCGGTCGTGGCCTGGTAGAGGTCGCCGCTGGTGTCGCCTTGATAGGAATCCGCCGTCACGTAGGGGCTTCGCACCCAGCCCGGCAGGTCCGGCGAAGTGGCGGTGGTGGAATTATCGTTTAGGCCAATGGAGGCGTCCGCTCCGGGATTCGCGATTAGATTCACTCCCAGCAGCGATTGAGCCGCGGCGGGAGCGTTGAGGATCAAGACCAGATTGTCCGCGACCGCTTCATTATTGTCGCCGTCCACCCAGTTCATATTGAGCGTGATGTTCGCGGTCCGCGCTCCGACGGGGACTTGACCAAGCTGGCGGTTCAAATACATGCCGCTTTGCGCATTGGCTCGATCGTTCGGTCCGATGCCGCCGATGGTTACGGAAGAGAGAGACGTGCCGCTGGAATTTAGAAACGCGACCGTGAGTGTCGCGTTGTCTTGGTCGGCTTGAAAGCCGCCGAAGTATCCAGAAACAGCGAAGGTGGCGTTGCCCGAATCGATGGTGGACGAGCCCGAAGCAAGGGCGATGCTTTGCGTGAAGGCGCACTTCGCGGGTGGAACTCCGCCGGCAAAATAATTATTACCGGCTCCTCGCGGTACGATGTCCGTGGGCGCGACGCCATTGATGTTCATGTATGCGGTCGCGTAGGAATATACATCGCATCCGCCGCTCGCCTGCCATCCTGGCACGCTAGCGACTCGGGTCAAGCCATTCCCGCCTGCGCCGGATTCCGCACCTCCGTTGACGATTAGATTGCTGCCAAAAATGCCTTGAGCGCTCGCAATGTCGGCGGCAGCCGCCAGTACGAGCGTCACTCCGATAAATGTTCTCATTCCTGCCAGTCTAGCGAAGGCTTTAACCGGAATGAAATCGGGAGTTTGTCTTACTCGGCCAGGACCCGATGCACGAGCTGAACCGCCACGGAGCCTTCGCCGACGCTCGATGCGACGCGCTTGACGCTTCCGGACCGCACGTCCCCGACCGCGAACACTCGCGGGATGCTGGTTTCGAAGAGGTACGGATGCCGGCGCAGGGGCCATTGCGCCTCAGATAGGTCGTCGGCGCTGAGATCCGCGCCGGTTTTGACGAACTGCTTGTCATCCAGCGTGACGCAGCCGGCGAGCCAAGCAGTGTTAGGACTCGCTCCGGTCATTGAGAAAAGGTGATGGATGTTGCGCGTCTCGCTGTGGCTGGTCGCGGTGTTGCGCCAGCCGATGCGTTCCAAGCGGCCGTTGCCTTCGAGCTTCTCGACCTCGGTGCGCGCCCGAAGCGTAATGGTAGGACACTCGTCGATGCGGCGGATCAGGTATTGCGACATGCTCGCCGCCAGGCTCTCTCCTCGGATCAGCACGTGAACGTGCTTCGCTTTTTGCGAGAGGAATACCGCGGCTTGGCCCGCCGAGTTGCCGCCGCCCACGATGACGATTTCCTCATCCTGGCAAAGCTGGGCTTCCACGTGAGTAGCTCCGTAGTAAATGCCCGCCCCTTCGAACCGCGCCACATTGGCAAGAGGCAGCTTGCGATATTCGGCCCCGGTGGCCAGAATGATGGCATTACCGAGAACGGTCGATCCGTCGGCCAAGGCGATCTGATACGGCTGGAGTTCGCAATGCAGGCGAATCGCGGTTTGCGCGACGGCGACGTGCGCTCCGAACTTCTCCGCTTGAACGAAGGCGCGCGCGGCGAGCTCCTGGCCGGATATGCCGGTCGGGAAGCCAAGATAGTTTTCGATACGCGAGCTCGATCCGGCCTGACCACCCGGCGCGGCGCCTTCCAGAACCAGAACACTCAAGCCCTCGGACGCGGCGTACACCCCTGCCGCGAGACCCGCTGGTCCCGCGCCGACGACGATTAGATCGTAGACGATTCCCGGCTCAATTCCCTCATTGAAGCCGAGGCAGACGGCGGCGTCGGCATTGCTGGGATTTTTGAGCGGCGCGGCGCTTCCGCAGATCAGCACCGGAATATCGGTGAGCTCGATCTGGAATTGGGAGAGTAGATTTTGAATGCCGGAATCCCGTTCCACGTCGATGTAAGCGTGGGGCTGGCCGTTGCGAGTCAGAAAGCCGCGCAGGCGAAGCGTGTCGGCGGAGTGACTCGACCCGATCAGAATCACGTCGCCGGGAGCGTTGGCGATGAGATAAGCGCGGCGCAACAGGAACGCCCGAAGCAGGATCTCGCTCAGCTCGGCGTCGGTTTGGACGATGCGGCGGAGATTCTCGGAGGGGATCTCCAGCAACTCGGTTTCTTCGGCGGCACGGGCGCGGACCAGGCTATGACGGCCGGTCAGCATGTTCACTTCACCGGTGAATTCGCCGGCTTCGTGGAGGGTGACGAGCGTCTCCCCTTCCGCGGACGGGCTCACGATCTCA
>JASHRP010000714.1 GCA_030037375.1 Bryobacteraceae bacterium
CAACCGCCGCCGCCTCCTCCTCCGGGGCAAGTGGCATTGACGCCGGAAGTGAAGCAGGCTATCGCCGACGAAGTCAGGAACCAGATCGCGCTTGAAAACCAGGAAGCGCACGGCAATCTTCAGAACACCGACATCAATCCGGCCACCAGCGGCATCGCGGCGATGTTCGCCGATAACCGGCCGCACGTTTTCGTGGTGGGCGATTCTCTGGACCTGCTGACGCCCACCGGCCAGCAATGCGCGGTGAGCGAGGGCGACGTGCTTCAACTGGCTGGCCCGCCTCCACCGGATTCTCCGACGGCGACTCTGATAGTGATGGCCAGCAAAGGCGGGGTGGAATGCCGCCAGTCGAGTTCGGTAACCGTGGGTTTGGCCGACCTTCAGAACATGCAGGACCATATGCGGCAAACGCTGGATCAAGGTCTCGCCGATTTGCAGGCGCATCAGAACGGCCTTCCCACGCCGCCGCAGCAAGCGCTCGCGATGGCAACTCCGGCGGTCTACTCGACCAGCGCGCCTCCTCCGGACCCGACGGTCCAGCAGCAGCTCAACCAGCAGTATCAGCAGGGCACGCAAGCGGAGCAGCAAACGCTGGCCGAAGCCAATGTGCCCGCCACAGGCTCGGGCTTGTCGGGCGTGCCGGCGCCTTCGGGAAATCAAGGAACTCCCGGAACCATCGCGTTAGGGCAAACCATCGACCAGGTCATGGCGATCCTCGGGCAGCCGAAGAATATCGTGGACCTTGGCTCGAAGAAGATATACGTTTATCCTGATCTTAAAGTGACTTTTATGGACGGCAAGGTTTCCGACGTTGAGTGAGGCGAGACTGCGGTCCCCACTCCTGATCTTTCTGCTGAGCGCCGCGGCGGCGAGTCTCGCGGCGCAGGCGCTCGATCCAGCTCCCGCCACAACACCGCCTGACCCTGCGGCCGCAACATCGCCCGTTCAACCGCGGACCGTGCTCATCGGCATGAATGAAGATCAAGTCATGGCGATTCTCGGCCGGCCGGTCAGCGTGGTCGAAGCCGGTTCGAAGAAAGTCTATTCCTATCGCTTGCTCAAAGTGACGTTTCTCGACGGCAAGGTGCTGGAGATTCGCGACGCTGCCAGAACCGACACCGCGGATGACGAGGTGTTGCGCGACCGCGTCTCGATACCCGTGCTGCCGCTTGAGATCGGGTTCGGCGCCGCGGCGATCGCGCTCATTTCCTTCATGCTCGGACGGCGCGAGCGAAAGCCCGCAACCGCGTGGTCAACCGCTTCATCGGGCAAATTCCCAACCCAGCAGACTCAACCGGCTTGGCACGCTTCATCCGCGCGAAGCAGCGCTCAGCCGCTGCGTAGCGCCGAGCCTCCGTCCGATTTTCTTGACCGGCTGCGCGATCTGGAAATGCTTCGATATCTCGGAGTCCTCACTTCAGAGGAGTTCGAAGAAGAAAAAGAAAAGCTCGGCAGCCCTTACTGAGAGGCGCGCGGATTCCGGGATCAATAATCCCGGATGAGGTTCATTCCCGTATACAAGCTGGCCACTTCTGAATACCCGTTGAACAGAAGTGTATTCCGCAGGTCGTTCAAGCGGCCGCTGCCCAGCCGATGCTCGGTTGCCTGGCTGAAGCGGGGATGGTCGCGCATGGGATTAACGTTGGAATAGAATCCGTACGCCTCGGGCCACTCGCGGGACCACGTCGTCACGGGCTGCTTCTCCACGAACGTGATCTTGATGATCGATTTGATGCTCTTGAAGCCGTACTTCCACGGCAACACCAGGCGAACTGGAGCTCCGTTTTGATTGGGCAGCGTCTCGCCGTAGAGCCCCACGGTCAGCAACGTGAGCGGATGCATGGCTTCATCCAGCCGCAGGCCTTCGACGTACGGGAAGCGAATGCCCGCCGCGCCCTCCGAGATCATTTGCTTTCGATCGTAGAGGCTTTCGAACGCGACGTATTTCGCTTTTGCGGTGGGCTGCACCTGCTTGAGCAGAGCGCTTAGCGGAAAGCCGATCCACGGCACCACGATCGACCACCCCTCCACGCAACGATGCCGGTAGATGCGCTCTTCGAGCGGCGCGATCTTCAGGATCGCATCGTACTCCAGCGTCTTCGGAGCCATGACCTCTCCGCCGATCTGAATCGACCACGGCGAGGTCTTGAAGTTGCGCGCACGCTTGGCCGGCTCATCCTTGCCCGTTCCGAACTCGTAAAAATTGTTGTAGCCGGTGATGATGTCCGGGCTCGTCACGGCTTCACCGGCAGGCTTGTAAGAGGTCGGCTGCACGCCATCGAGCTTGGTAGTGGCTCTCGAAGGGAGGGATGCGGTCAGCGCGGCCGCCGCCGCTGCTCCGGCGCTCAGGAATCTGCGCCGGTTGAGATACACCTGCTTCGGAGTGACATCGGAGTAGCGCATAGCAAAAAACCCGCGATTATGATATCAACTCGCGTTGCGCCCGGCGGCCTCCGAACGCATGGATGGTTCGCGTCCCGGCTACGACTTCGCCCGCATGCCAGACGCCTTGCGGAATGAAGCGCTCGTCTCCCGCATTCAACCGAATGCGCTCGCCATCGATGACCAACGTATACGATCCCTCGACCACGATCATGTACTCATCGAAGTCGTGCACATGCGGCGCCGATGCGGCGGTTTGATGGCATGTCCAGTAGGCCATTTGGCTTCCGTTCGCGCCGTCATAGACGTAGCCTTCGACGCCCGGCGTCGCCTGCTGCCCAGGCGCGATCCGGTTGGCCGGATGCTTCATGAAGTCGGGAAAGGCGTTCATGACGGGACATTATCGCATGCCGAAATTCGCTAAAACTTTCGCCAATCGGTTCGATATGGGTGACATGATCGACTTCAGCATTCCGCTCGCCGGTCTGAATCAAGCCGAGTCCAGCGTCAACCAAATCGCGGCCAAGGTGGCCACGGTCGGGTTCCCGCAGGGCGACAGCGTCGATCTGAGCTCGGAAGTGGTATCGCTGATTCAGGCAAAGAACGACTTTGCCGCCAACA
>JASHRP010000715.1 GCA_030037375.1 Bryobacteraceae bacterium
TGGGTTACCGTCACCTTCACGTTCCCGGTCAGGTTCCAAACCAACCACTCCCCGTTGCTGAAGCTGGAGATGCTGCGGCTGTCGAGCAGCGTCCCACTCGTCGCATCCGCCAGAGTGATCGTTTCCGCTCGGCCCAGGTTGTCCCAATCCACCGCGTACATCGCAAGCTGATGGTAGTTGCCGTCGGTCAGGTTGAAATCGATGGTGAAACTGGAGCCGTACCAGGTTGAGGCGATCCGGCCGCTGGTGACTCCCGATTCCAGGGCCCGCACGTCGGTGGTCGAAGCCGCCCAGGTGTAACTGCTGGGGCCGCTCACCGATACTTGCGCATACGCCGGGTAGTTGGTCGAGTCGTTCACGATGTCCCAACCGTTCGATCCGTACACCCCCTTCCACGTCCCCTGCGTGGCCGTGTCGTATTTCACAAATACTTCTGTCGCCGGTGTGAAGATCGTTACCGAGGCGCTGACGGGATAGGCGATGCTTCCACTGGTTCCCTCGATGGTCATCGTATAGACGCCGCTCGCTGTATTAGGAGGCGCGGTTACAGTCAAGCTCGTAGAGCCGGATCCGTTCACCGAGGCCGGGCTGAAACTCACCGTGACGCCCGAGGGCAGCCCGCTCACCGCGAAGTTGACCGTGCCGGTGAAGCCGCCCGTAGCAGTCACCGTGACAGCAAACGTACTGCTTGAACCCGTAGGGATCAGTTTCGAGCTTGGCGCGACCGTGAGGTAAAAGTCCGGTCCCGCCAGGGCGTTGATCAAGGCGCTGCCGTTCGGACTGCCCCAGCCGGTCGCCAAGTCGTAGCCGATAGTTGCCGAATAGCCGCTTGTTCCAACTGTGATGTCGTGGAAATCCGCATCGTACCCCGGACCCAGACCAATCCTATATAGGGCCGGATTGATGAAGCCCACGGTATGGCCCCCGCTTTCGACCGCTTGTTGGTTGACCAGAGCGAGGTAGCCGGCCCACAGGGGCGCCGCAAAGCTGGTTCCTCCGTACACGTTGGCGGTGCAGGTAGTTTGGTCCGCGCAGACATAATAGCTAAAATTCGAGTTTGCGGATACGTCCGGACCGTTGCGATAAGTCGGGGAACAGTTGGAGCAGCCGCTGGCCGCAGCGGTCTGCCAGGCGGGGATCGCAAATTGGTTTGGCGAAATCCCACCACCACCGTCAACCCATGCCGTTTCCGAACTCCATGGACCGGCCGCGCTACTCGTATTTAGGTCCGTGCCGCCGACCGCAGTGACGTACACGCTGTCCGCCGGGTAGATCGGGGAAGACGAAGTCCAAGCGCCACCGTCGCCGGTCGCTTGAAACAAACTCTGACCCTGCGCCGCAAACTCCAGAAAGTATGGGTTATCCGTGGCGGGATCAGCCGGTCTCCACGTCCATGACGAGCTCAATTGCGCGTTCAGCGGATTAGCCGTCGCCATTGCGTTGAAAATGGCGGAATCGCTAGAGCCCACGTATACCACCAAGCTGGACAAGCCGGGCGCCATGCCGAGCGCCTGGGTCATATCTATGGTCTGTTCGGTGTCGTCACAGCCAGGAGCGACGCAGCCCGTGCTGGTTCCGTCCGTGGAAAGGAGCGTTATCGGAACATTGTTCGTTTGTTGCGTGTTCTGGAAATATTTGTTCAGGTCGGCCAGATCGGTGCCGAGATACTCGAGCAACCCAAGAGACTGCCCGCTTCCGGTCAGAGCCGTCGCGCCGTAGTACGCTGCCCGCATGTCGCTGCCGAGAAAGGATGACGAGGGACCGGAACCGATTGTGGCATTGGGCGCGGCGTTATTGGCCATCAGGGAAGGTTTACTCTGCACGACATTCGGATGCGGGATCGAGTAATCATCCAAACCGGCAATGTGCCAGAGCTGGATCGAAAGGTCCAGCGCGGGCTCCCGGTCCGGAGCATAGAAGGTCCGGTTTTCAGTGGGATGCTGGTAGACATTCATGGTCACATGAAACGCTTGCTCAATGCTCTGCACCGAGCCCGTAACATCCAGGTTCATGCGATTACGCGAAGTGCCAGCCACTGTAAATCCATTTGCGGCGGCGAAACGGACTATAGTGTCATAATCCTCCTGGGTTGGGCCAAACCTGGCAGTGAATTCTTCCACTGTGAGGAACTGGTGGTAAGACGGGCTTGAAGGATCGTACAGTTCTTTCAAGAGCTCGTCTAAGGCTGCCTGATTGCGGAGCGGCAGAACAAGAACCAAGTGCATCGTCTGCGTCCCGGGCAGGCGTCCGACGAACTGCGCCTGTCCGTTAAGAACTTCTTCCCTGGCATGACGGGTCATCAGGGGCAGTGACTGCGCATGACTAGCCGTGTTTACGGCCGCCGCAAGCGCAAAAGTTGCTAGCCAAGACCTGCTCAACCTTCGAATCATGGGGCCCCGCTTTTCTTGGTTATTGGAACTTTACGGCTGTGAATTAAGATCGGACGCTATGCTTCTTTTCTTGACGCTGACCTTAATGGTATATGTCCAACAGACCGCGCAGGGCGGAAAGTCATGCGCCAGCCGGTTGGTAGACAAAGAGCTCGTGAGGAAAGGAGTTGGGAATATGCTTCACCAGCCGGTAATGCCGGCGTATTTCTTCGCGTTGGCTTTCGGGAAGAATAATCAACTCGAGAAAGGAGGTTTGCGCCGGTTTTGAAACATCGTCCGTGAGGATGACCGTGGAGAAAGCTCCGCGCTCTAGGTCCCTGCGTACCGGCTCAGGATCGACTGCCCCGGCCCGCACCAGTAAACCGTAGATCAACGGCTCGACGTCCAGACGCTGGCGCAGACGGACCATGCTGTTGTAGTCGGACGAGAGCACCAATCCCCCTTCGACAGGCACATAGGGACGCAACTCTTTCAGCGTGGAGCGAGCTTCTTGCTCTTCCGCGATTCGTCCCGCGAACAAGTCTGGAAGAACCCGGAAGCCATTGACCATATTGATGGCCAGCGGCAGCACCAGGAGCGTGATCCAACTCCTGCTGCGGGCGAAATAGAGCGGAAGAAATCGGAGACGGTCCAGCCCAACGGCGGCGCAGGCCACCAGCGCCACGGTCATTTCGAGCTGATAGTTGGTGTCGGAACCTACCTTCCCGCAAGTGACGAGGAACACCAGGGCCGTACAAACGCAATAAACGCACAGCGCTACACTGTTGCCGCAGGCGAGCTTGCGGAACGAAAGCAGCACGACCGCCAGCAAGCAGCCCGACAACATGCTTACGTATCTGAGTTGCGTAAGGAATTTCCACCAGCTCAGCGGGTTCATGTTTCCATGCACGGTGTCTTGAAGCAGATTCCCGTGAAATGCTGTGTTCAACGCCAGGACTAAGCCGCCTCCGATCCCAATGACCGCTGCGCCAAACAACAGCGCCTTCTTGCGATCCCGAAAAAAGAGAAGCAGGAAGATCGCGATCGGCGCTGCAATCATTGTTTGTTTAGTGAACAGCGCGAGCAAAGTGAACACCGTCGTCCACCGCAGCGTCGCTTCACCACGAACGTAGTGACGGGAGAAATAGAAGAAGCTCAACGCCGCGAACGATACGGCCAGGACGTCCACCTGCCCCATCTCGCTCCACAGGAACATCAGCGGATTGCAACCGATGAGCAGCGCCGCAATCCAAGCTAGCGTTTGGCTTTCCGTGTAGACCAACGTAAGACGCCAACACGTCGTCACTAACACGAAAAACGCCGTCATGGTGATGATGCGGCCGCCGAGGAATGCAGGCACGCCGAGCTTAATGAGTCCGGCGTCCAGTGTGTAGAAAATCGGCATGTAGCCCGCAACGGTGTACGGGTAATGGTTTAGGTCGTAATAGAGCGTGCCATTGTGCACCAACATCAGCGACTGAGCGGCGACAACCGATTCGCCAAGCGAAAACTCGTTCTGGGCCCATAGCGACAAGCCAAACGAAGCCAGGAGCGCGCACGCGGCAAGAGCGGAGACGACCCAAAGGGCCTTCCGGAATCTTTTCTCCGGCAGCGCGCTAGCGATTTCGGCGGCCGGGGTTGTAATAGGTGCAGAAGTGAGTTGCATCACGCTAGGACGGTTAGGCGCGCTCGGCAATCACCAAAAACTGGCCGGCTAGCGGACGAACGGGCAACGAGAGGTAGAGACGCACCAGCCATTCATTCGTTGGAAGGCGCGACTTCATGCTGAACGGCGTGAAGCGTGCCTCCGCGTGAAGGATTCGCCAACCCTGCGATTTCAAAAAGTCCCGGAAGCCGTTGTCGGTGTAAATGGTCTTGTGGGTATAGTCGTCGAAGTACCGGCGCGGCTCCAATCGGAAGTTCGGCTGCACGACGATCAGCCGGCCGCCGGGCCGCAATACACGCTGCGTTTCTTCGAGAATCTCGCGGCCTTCCTCTAGCGTGAAATGTTCGAAGAAGTTTGATGCGAAGACCACGTCGAGGGTCCCAGAAGCCAGGGGTATCGGATCTAGCGCCTGCTGAATCAGGGGTGTAATGCCCTTCCCCCAATAATCGGCCAACGCCGGGTTCCGATCGAGCGCCCACTTGCACGCCGCCCGAATCGCATTGGAGAATTCCCCGTATCCGGCGCCGAGTTCCAGCAGATTCCCGCGCTCATCGATCCAGCGTTGCAGATAAGCGGCGATGGCCCTCCATGGCGCCGCGCGGCCTGGGTCGTACGTAAAGCGGACTTGATGGTAGTTTTCGTCGGGAGCCGTCATCGCGGCAGTCTCTCTTCTCAACGACATCACGTCAGCCTCGATTCTGAACCAGCTCCTCGGTTTCGCGGGGCTTTTCCGTTTGAGCATTGGAAAGCGCAAGACCCAGAGCTTTCATTCCCGGCAACACTTCCGGCTGCGGAGCAGGCAACGCAGGCGCAACCGGCGCCTTATCGGTCCGATCCCAAACAGTTCTCTGAGCCCGAAACCCGAAGAAACGATAGCTCAATACCAAGCTAATCATCCGGCATCCAAGCCACCATGCTTTCCACAGATCGCCGGTCACGGAGGAAACTCCCACGCGGCTTCTGTAGTTCACTGGAATCTCAACGAATGGAATCCGGTGGGCGATGACCTCCATCAACAGTTGCGGTCCGAAGTGCGAGCCCCCGATGGTCAGATACGGACGAATCCGGTCGAGCGCCGCGCGCCGGAATAAGCGGTAGGTGCAACCCATGTCCGTGAGGATCGAGGTTCCGAACAGAACCTCGGTCATTTTGGCGACAGCCCAGTTGCCCCAGCGCAAGAAACGGCCCATGTTGGCGCCTACCCAGATGAACTCGCGAGCCGTGCGGGTTCCAAACACCACCGGAACGTCGTCCGAGTACGCTAGGAATTTCAGCAGATCGCCGGCGCTAAATGTTCCGTCGGGTTCCGCAAGCACCACGAGGTCGGCACTGCAATTGTCGATCCCGCACATGAGTGCGTTACCATAGCCCTGCTTGCTTTCGAAGATCTCGCGCGCTCCGGTTCCGGCGATTTCTTCAGAGGTCCCCGGCGCGGCATTGTTGTTTACAACGATCACCTCGTCGGCGCCGGTCGCGAGGAAGTCCATCGCGCTGGCGCGGATAGAATCCTTTTCGTTGTAGGTCGGTAGAATTACGGCTACCGATTGACCGCGCCACATGTTCCTCTGGATTTTTCATCGGCAGCGGGGACTCCAAACTTTAAGTGATTGCTGGCGCGATCCTTACGCCGCTTTGGTTAGGATCCGTTCGCGGTCTCGGCAGGCGTATAAACATAGCCATCACCGAACAACGGATCGGGGAGACGCGCGGCCAGACGGTAGTGGCGGCTGATCTCGTCAAGCAACTCCGGCGTCAGCGTTCCTATCTCCAGATCCGTGATCGCCTCGCCGCGAGAGACATCCTGCCGCAGGAAGACCGTTGCGAATGCTCCGCGTTCCAGGTCGCGGCGAACCGGCTCCGGGTCGACCTTTCGGGCGGACACAAGCAGGTTGAAGATGAGAGGCTCCACGTCAAGTCTATGCCGCAAACGCACCATGGCGTTGTAGTCCGTCGACAGAACCAATCCGCCCTCGGCCGGCACGTAGGGGCTAAGCGCTTTGATCTGAGAGCGATGGGCCTGTTCAACGGCGATTCGAAAGATCGCCAGGTTCGCCGCGACACGGTACCCAACCACGATATGCACCGCGGCCGGAAGCATCAGAAGCGTGATCGCGCTTTTGCTGCGAGCAAGATAGAGTTGAAAAAAATTGACTTCGTGCAGCGCTATCGCCGCGCAGATGCAGAGAAGCGCCGTAGTCTCAATCTGATAGTTTGTGTCGGATCCGATTTTCGGCGCCGTGATGGTGAATACCGCACAGGCCAACCCGAGATAGACGAGTACGCTCGCGGCGGGCGAACGCCAGAGCTTCTTCAACGCGACCCCCACGATCACTAAGAGTCCCCCCGACAAGCTCCCGAATTGTGTGAGTTGCGCCCAGAACTTCTTCGCGCTCATCGGGTTCATGTTGGCTAGGACCGTATCGGCCAGGAATCGTCCTCCAAGCATCGCGTTCAACGTCAGAGCGATCGCCGCAACGGCTCCGGCCCACGCAATTCCGAAGGCGAGCCCCTTTTCCCAATCTCGAACAAGCAGCAACAGGCAGATTGCCGCCGGCGCCGCTATGGCGGTCTGCTTCGTGAAGGTGGCGAGTATGGCGAGCGCTAAGGCGAATGCAAGCTGGCGAAAGCCGACCGAGCGCGGAGATGAGGCCCACAGCCTATCGAGGCGCGCGTATTGATAAAACGCAGCAACAGCAAGAAAAAAGGCAAGCGTGTCCACTTGGCCCACAGTTCCCCACGTTAGGAGCAAGGAGCTGGATCCTGCGAATAATCGTGCACACCAGGCTGCGTAGGAGCAATTGGTGTAAAGCTGTGCCAATTTGCCGCACAATGCAATCAATCCAAGGACGGCTGCGAAGCTTATCAGTCTTCCGGCGGCAAATACGGGAATCCCGATCCGAGTCAAGCCAGCTTCAAGGAGATAGAACACAGGTGTGTACGCACAGACAGTGTAGGGATACCTGTTCAAGTCGTAATACAGCGTGCCGTTATGAACCAGCATCATCGACTGCGCGGCTACCACGGATTCCGGAGGCGAAAGCTCGTTTTGCGCCCATAGCATCGTGGCTAAGTAGCCACATATCACCAAGATGGTGGTTATGGAAATTACAACCAGAGCTGTGCGGAAGCGCGTTTCAAGCGCTGTGTCTGACGTCCGAGAGTCTAGGGCAACGGTAGAAGCCACGCGCGCGGTACGAACTTCTCCTTAGATCGGCCAGGCGCACCTCACACTGTAAGGAATCGAAGGACCTGTCGATAGAAGATCTGTCGTATGCCCCCGGCACAGGCGGTCGAAAACTCCGTCGACAGTCCTGCTCAGATCTCCGGCCGGTCGCAGCGCCGTTGGCTCAGCACTGCCGCGCTGCTAAGCCTCATTTTGCTTTTGACGCCAAGTGGCTGGTTCGCCTGGAAATATCGCTCCATGCCCCAACTCGGGGCGTATCACGACGATGCTGTGCTCTGGCTCTCAGCTCAGTCGTTAGCTGAAGGCCACGGCTACCGAATCCCTCAGCTACCCGAGAATCCCGCCCAAACCAAGTATCCGCCGCTTTATCCCGCTCTTCTGTCCCTGGTCTGGCGGTTCGGGAGTAAGTTTCCTGAAAATCTACCGTTGCTTACGTTGATGCAGTGGCTGTTTGTCCCGCTGTATTTATGCGCCGCGTGGCTCTACTTTCGCCAATGCCGCTTCAGCCTGCGCGGCTGCCTGGGGCTAACAACGATGCTGGCGATTTGCCCAATGACGATCTTGTTCGCGGTTGCGCCTCTGACTGAGTTGGCGTTCAGCACCGTCTTGCTGACCTCGATGCTGCTGCTCGAAAACGCCACCAATCGGGAGGGCCGCGGGGTTGGTGAAACGGGCGAGAGCTTTCTAGCCGGCCAAGTTTTTCTGGCAGGCAGCGCCGCCGCGGGCGCGTTCCTGATTCGCACCAACGGAGTGTTGATCGCGCTGAGCGCACCCTTATTACTGATCCTTCAACGCCGATTCCGTTCGGTAACTGCATTTTTGTGCCCGTTAGTACTCGGGGTTGCAGGGTGGCAACTATGGTGCCTGCAAAATATGGTCGCCCCGAAAAGCGACATCGTCTCCTATTACACGTCGTATCTAGACTTCTATAGCCGAACCTTCTCGTGGCCGGATCTGCCGCATCGGCTATGGGTCAATTTCACTTCGATCGTCGAAGCCCTCGGCCAACTCGCTTTTTTTAGCGTTAACCCTACATACAGCGTCCGTGTGCTGGAGTGGCTGCTCACAGTGATTGCAATCTCGGGCGTGGTCAAGTTGTATCGCAACGGCCATCGGCACTATCCCGTATTTGCAGCGTTCTTTGTTGGGTTGCTGACGATCTGGCAATACCCCTCAGACACACGCTTTGTATTTCCGTTACTCCCTCTGTATCTGGCTGGCCTAGCCACGAAATTGGATGAGATCGTTCGGCTGGGGATCGTCACCTGGCGAGATAAACGCGGGGCGGATCGGGTGGTTGCGGCAGTGATGGTGTCGCTCATTATGTGTTTTGCCGCGGGTTCCGTTGGCGCAGCCGTGCACGGGATCGCGTTTGTGCTGCCTGACTACTTTCGCGACCGCGAGGAGCAGCGAGCGGAAATGCTGCCTGTCTATCGTTGGATCAGCGATCATACGGCGCCGGAGGCGCGATTTGCCGCTTACGACGATACGTTGTTGTATCTGAATACGGAGCGGCATGGCTATACTCCGGTTTTATTGCCGAGGTTGGTTTACAGCCAAGACGACCGCGCAGTCCGGAGCTATGTCTCCGGATTAGACGCGGTTTGGCGCGATCAACACATCAATTACCTCTTGGTCACAAACTACGATTTTCAACGCGACTTACACCAGGTGGCGTTGGACTCACTCAAGACGATGGTAGAAGATCGCCGGCGTTTCGAACCGGTGTACGCCGGCGCCGTATCTCAGGTCTACAAGCTGGTCGATGATAACGAGGGTACGCAACCGTGACCAGGGCCGCGCCGAAACCAGCCGTAGTATGGACAGCGCGGGCAGTCACCGCCGTTGTATCTCTCGCACTTGCTGAGGGCGTGCTATGGATCGGCGGCTATCCAAGTTGGGGGAGACAGCAAGTCTCATCGCTTGGCGCGACGTCGGAATATCAGCCAGACCCGGAACTGGGTTGGACCAATCGCGCGGGCGCATTCGAAATGTCCGCGCCCGACGGCTCGCAATTCCGGTATACGAACTGGTCTGCCGGCCGCCGCGCGACGGCGTTAGAGATTCCGGCAGCAAAAGATCCGGCAGTGAGTGACGCGCGCGCCCGGCTTGCCTTCATCGGCGATTCTTACGTGTATGGCTATGGACTCGGTGATGCGGAGACGTTCGCCTGGCGGGTGCAGCAACGCCATCCGGAACTCGAGGTTTCCAATTACGGAACGCCTGGCTACGGCACCTACCAGTCCTTTCTCATGATGCAGCGGGTCTTCTCCGGCGCGGCTGTTCCGGCATCCGTCGTCTACCTGTTTAACGGGTTTCACGAATTGCGAAACACGGCCGATCCGAGCTGGATTCGCATCCCGAAAAAATCGGCAGACGGAGGGTTTTTTCCGTTCGCCGTCCTCGCGGGCGGATCCATCGCCGGACGACGAACCGATGGCGATGTCATCTGGAGCATCAGCGACCACCTGCGGACGGCGGCGATGGTGGAAGAGTATTACGAACGGGCGGAAGCTTGGACACGCGTGAGAAACAAGCGCGCGGTCACGCAGGCAATCCTGGTCAAGATGAATCAACTCGCGCGGTCCGCGGGCGCCAAGTTCACCGTGGTACTGTTCGACGATTTCCAGCGGCCGGACCGGGAGGCTTACGACATATTCCTCTCCTCGGCCGGGATCGCGTTCATCGACTGCGACCACGCCGAACTGAACCAAAAGGGCTACCGCCAGCCCGATGGCCATCCCAACGCCAAGCTGAGCGAACTGATCTCGCGGTGGGTCGATCCGGTATCGACCGTTGCGCGGAATTCAGCCCGCCCGCAGATTTCCTCGCCTTAGGATTTTGCGGCTCTGGGCGGCCAGCTCGGAACTTCGACACCGAACTCCTTGGCGTACTCCCCGTTGAGCCGCTGCCAGCCTTCGAACTTCATCGCGTCTCCTCCAGCGATGCGGCCGATGGGGTTCCCGCTGAGCAGACGATCCAAAACATCCAAAGAGATGTGCCACCCGGCTGCGCCCATGGAGACATAGCGGTGATCGATGGTGGCCGACAGCGTCAGGCGCGTGCCGCTGCCAACGGCTTCGAGCTCCCACCGGAGGTCGGCGTATTCAAGCACCTTGGGAGCGTCGGCTCGCTTCACAGTTGCCGGCATCGACGTGGGCGTTCCCACCCATGTAAGCTTGACAGTCGTTCCGGCCGTATCCAGGCTCCCGTCGACTTCAAAAGGAGCCCACTCGCGCAGTTGCGCCGGGTCTGTGAGCGCCTTCCAAACTTTTTCCGGCGATTGGCGCAGTTCCCTGACCAGAATGACGGTCCACTTCTCTCCGTCCTTTCGAACTTGCGCGTTGGCCGGACCCGGTGTGTACTGTTCGCGATCGATCATTTTCTTCTCCTTGTCTTTGCTTTAGCTTGGCTTTTCGTTGGGTTTTTAGACGGGACGGATTGATCTTCCTTCACACTATCCATTGTGATGAGATCCATCCGGTTGAGATGGCGTTCGAGCGCATCGACGTGGGCGGACCAGAACCGCCGGAACGGAGCCAGCCACGCGTCGATCTCCTGAAGCGGCTCAGGTTTCAACCGATAGAGACGGCGCTGTGCGTCCACTGTCGATTCCACGAAACCAGCCTCGCGCAGCACCCGCAGGTGCTTTGACACGGTCGGTTGCGGCATACGCAGTTGACGCTCGATTTCTCCAACGGACTGTTGTGAGGAAGCCAGCAGATTCAATATCGCGCGGCGGTTCGGCTCGGCGATGACCTCGAACACAGATTCCACTCCTCTTGTATACCCCAGCGGGAATATACTTGTCAAGGAATATAATTGGCTACCCTCGCGGCTTCGCTCGGGTTTTACGAAATGCGTTTCGCCAAGTGCTGTCCAGTGAGCGAAGTGGCGTGCTTCACGAGTTTCGCAGGCACGCCTTCAAAGACGATCTTTCCGCCTTCGTTCCCCGCCCCCGGTCCCAGGTCCAGCACCCAATCCGCGCGCGCGACGACGCCCAGGTTGTGCTCGATCACGATCACGGTTGAGCCATTGTCCACCATGCGATCCAACAAGCTGATGAGCCCTTCGACATCGGCCATGTGAAGTCCCGTCGTCGGTTCGTCGAGAATCACGATGTCGGAGGGTTTGCCAAGCTCTTCCGCGAGCTTCAGCCGCTGCCGTTCTCCGCCGGAGAGAGTGTTCAATCGCTGCCCCAGCGCAAGATAGCCGAGTCCCACCTGATCGAGCGTGCGTAGCGCCGCCAGCACGGGCTTCTCGATGAAGTAGCCGAGCGCCTCCCGCACGGAGAGTCCCAGCACGTCGTTGATGTTTTTTCCGCGCAGCTTCAGCGCGAGAACCTCGCTGGTGAAGCAGCGGCCTTCGCACGCCTCACAGCGCGTGGCGACGGGGTCCATGTGCTGCAGATCGGTATAGATGACGCCAAGCCCCTCGCACGCCGGACACGCGCCCTTGGAATTCGCGCTGAACAGCGCCGGCTCAACTTTGTTCGCCGTGGCGAAGGCTTTTCGAATCGCGTCCGCCATCCCCGAATACGTCGCGAGGTTGCTCCGCCGTGAGCCCGGCGTTAGCGCCTGATCGACGACGATGGCATCAGGATATCGCGGCACGAGACAACCGTGAATCAACGAACTCTTCCCGCTGCCCGCGACGCCGGTAATGACGGTAAGCACGCCTTTGGGAATCTTCGCCGTGACGTTGCGCAAGTTATTGTGCGTCGCTTTCTCAATGAGAAGGTGGCCTTTCGCTTGGCGATACTCGGTCTTCAGCGCCGCATGCCGCGCGAGATGGTTTCCCGTCTTTGTGCCCGATTTCTTGAGCGCGGAGAATGTCCCTTGGAACACCACCTCGCCGCCATCTTTTCCCGCGCCCGGTCCCATATCGACGACATGATCGGCGATCGCCATCACTTCCGGCTTGTGCTCGACCACAAGCACCGTATTGCCTTTGTCGCGCAGCATGCAGAGCACGCGATTCAGCCGCTCCACGTCGTGCGGATGAAGACCGATCGTGGGCTCATCAAAGATGTACACCATCTCCGTGAGTGCGGCGCCGAGGTGGCGGACCATCTTCACCCGCTGCGATTCTCCGCCCGAGAGCGTCGCGGTTTCGCGGCCCATGGTGAGATAGCCGAGGCCGATCGCAACCAGATGTTCGAGCCGTTCCACGATGCGCGTCTGCAGCGTCGCCACGGATGGCGCTTTCAGCTTCTTCATCCACTCCAGCAATTCGCCGATCGGCATCATGGAAACGTCGGCGATGCTCTTCTTCTCGATCTTGCACGCGCGCGCCGACTCGCCCAGGCGCGTTCCGCCGCACGCATCGCACGGACCTCGGCTCACAATGCGTTCGAACTGCGCCCGCATGTTCGAGTTCAGCTTCTCCGCATCTTTTCCGAGGTAGAGGCGCTTGAATTTGACGATGAGTCCTTCGTAGGGGCTCTTCATGTTGCCAAGCGACTTCACCTTGACCTTGGGATCGTCGAGATACAGAAACTTGTCCCACTCCGCTTTGGTGTAGTCGCGCAGCTTCTTTTTCGGGTCGAAGAAACCGCAGTTCGCGAAGATCGCCCAGTGGTAGCCGCCGACGTTAAACGCGGGATAAAGGATCGCGCCGTCGGCGAGCGATTTGCTCTTGTCTACCAGCGCATCCATGTCGATCTTCGACACCCGCGCAAGACCTTCGCATTCGGGGCACATGCCGCGCGGATCGTTGAACGACAGCGCGAGGGCGTGCGGAACTTTCGGCGAACCGATGCGCGCGAACAGCACGCGGAACAGGGTGAACACGTCGGTGGCGGTGCCGAGCGTGGAGCGCGGGTTTCCGCCCAGGCGCTGCTGATCGACAATGATCGCCGTCGAGAGATTGTGCAGCGCCTCCGCGTCCGGCTGGCCGTAGCGCGGCAGGAAGTATTGCACGAAGGTCGAAAAGGTCTCGTTGATGAGCCGCTGCGACTCCGCCGCGATGGTATCGAATACCAGCGAGCTCTTCCCGCTGCCCGAGACCCCGGTAAAGACGGTGATCTGCCGGCGGGGAATGTCGAGCGAGATGTTCTTCAGATTGTTCTCGCGCGCCCCGCGCACCTCAATGTTGCCGAAGGGAGATCCCATTAGAAAAACACGCCCGTAATCCGCATACGCACGTTAAGGAATATAATACCCGAGGGCAAGGCGACGATTCGGCCTGGTATGGGGTTGAGGGGGGCTTGCACCGTACGATCCCACG
>JASHRP010000716.1 GCA_030037375.1 Bryobacteraceae bacterium
TGCCCAACAACCCAACGATCTCGTATGGTCCCAGCATATCGCGGGCCTTCAGGATCGTTTGAGTTGAGGCCAAATTGTCGGCCGCAGCCCACGCGCTCCGGTCGATCATGGCGGCGGTGGAAACGCTGCGCCCTAGCAAGGATTCCACTTCCCGATAAAGGTCGGCGTCTCCATGACACGCGTCGATCAGGTAGCCCTCTCGTTCGGTTGTTTTTAGCTCCAGAGCCGAGTGGTAGAGCTGCTCGATTCGCTGCCAACGGTGGGGGTCCATGATGCCTCGAAGGCGCCGTTGAACAATCTTACCTAAATGATCGACTGGCCGAGCATTTCAATCTCGTGCCGCCGGAGCGCCACCTGGACGAACGCCTTACCCGTCTGTTTGTCGATCGGCGAGACTCGACCAGCGACTTCGCGACAAATCGTCAAGCCCCACTGACGCTTGCAGCGCGATGCTCGGCGTTACGAGCCGGATAGATGCCTGACGCCGCGCGGGTCCGCGTGTAATACCCGGCAAGTGTACGCGCGATTGGGAGAATCCGCCTCCATGAGCTTCTCGCGCATTACGTTGGCCGTCGTTTTCTTCGTCCTTGTCCTCGCCAACCCGGCTCTCGCGCAAGATCCGCCGCCCGCGCCGCCCGTTCCTTCTTATTTCGTCATCTCTCCTCCGGCGCAGTTGAAGCCCAACTACATTTACGAAGTCTACGGTGAAACCGAATTCATCGTGCCTCATGGGGACGGCTCGATTCAAAAAGGTAAGCACTGGTCGGCTGCCTTAACCGTTCCCGGGGCCCCGGATAACGTTGAGCCGGATGATACCTGGGTTCGTCAGATAAAACCCGCGGTGGTCAACGCCGGTTAGAAATGCTTTGCGGAAGAACACGGTCAGCCCAAGACCGCCCGCTATCAAAAAGACGGCCGCGATAGCTGGCTCATCCTTTGGGCCTTCGGGAACGACGATATGCGCTTCGATCTGGTGGAGGCCGGCCCGCCCCCGATCAGCATCAAGCTCCCCAAGCCGGCGGCCAAACCTGAAACCATCAGCCCCGACTCCGGCGATTTCCCGTTCCTGCCCCCGATTCCCGGTTCCACGCGCAACGGCAGCCGGTACGAAGACGCACCGATGATCGTCAACGTCCAACTCGATCAAGACCATTCTGAGGACCAGATCGCCGGCACGGGATCGATTATTAAGAACTACAACGCGCCGCCGTTCCAATCACCAGTTCTCTTCGAAACTATTTATAGCAACGCCTTCAAGCAGGCTGGATGGAAAGTCATTCGCGAGTCGCACAGCGCGGATGCCGCGGTCACCGCTCACTACGCCGATGGCGGACGCAGCATTTGGGCGTACGTGCACGGCGGCGGCGGAGATTATTCGATCCAGGTGGCCGACGAAGGCGATCTCGCCGCCCAGCTCGACCGCGATTGCCATGTCGCCGTGTACGGCATTGAGTTCGATTTCGACAAATCCACCATCCGCGCGGATTCCGAACCCGTGCTGCAACAGGTCCAAGGCATCCTTACTGCCCGGCCCAACCTGAAAATGGAGATCCAGGGCCACACCGATAACGCCGTCAGCGACGAGTACAACCAGAAGCTCTCGGAATCCCGAGCGAGCTCCGTTGTCACCTGGCTTACCGGCAAAGGCGTAGCGCCTGACCGGCTGACTGCTCGCGGCTATGGCATGAAGCAGCCTATCGCAGACAACAGCAATGACGAAGGACGGGCCCGTAACCGGCGTGTCGAGCTAAAGAAGCAAGGCTGTACGGCAAAGTAACGGCTGGACAGCCGCGCGGTTCTAGTTTTTCGGGTCGAAGGTGATGCTGGTGTCCGCGGTGAATTTCCGGTAGTTCCGGAATTCGATCACATTGCGGGTGCATTCTCCGGTTCCACGCCGGCAGACGATCCCTTCGGCATGCGCCGGCAATAAATACGTGTTCTCGCCGACTTCGACGTAATCGTAGTCGACGGCCGATTCCGCGGTGTCCAGAGGAAACGAAGACGGGACATGTTCCGCGGAAAGCTCGACCCGGAGCACACGGCTGTTCTCCTTATCGATCCAGATGGTGCCGCTGAAGGCGGGCTGGTAAGACTGCTCCATAACGAGCAAGCGCCAACGCGAATAGGGCTGCTCCACCGAGAAATCGTATTGGTAGGCGGCGCGCTTTGCGAAGGTGGTGGATTGCTGGTTGTAGAAGCGTGTGCGGCTCTCTTCGGAAAGAACCACGAGCTGAAGGCTGGAATATTCGCCGGTGGACCAAGATCCGCTCTTTTCGATGGGGTCCGTGGGCGGCCTCCCGTCAACCAGAATGTTGGTGTAACTCTCTTGCCCGTTCACGCAGGCCACATCGGCGGTAACCTTGTCGAGAATCGCCCAGGAGGTCCGGCGGCCCTGCGCGGCGCTGGTCTCGTAGCGGGTTGTGTACTGCTTAACGAGATAGTTGGGCAAGGCTTCCAGGAAGGAAAAGGCCGCCTCTCGGGCGCTCTCGATGACCGGATCGGCGTCGCTTCCTCGGGTCACGCGGCCGTTGGGAGGCGCGCTCGCGGGACCACTCCTTGCCGCGCCGTTCGATGACGAATGAGTTGGGGCAGTCGGAGGAGCGATGGGCAAAGGATCACTGGAAGCGCCGAGTTGGCGCTGAAGCGAGGGTCGCGCGTCATTCGAATCGGCCAGGACCGTGGAATTCGACGGGGCAATAGGCGGCGGTGCTGCCGTCTGAGAGCTACTCGATGGTTTCGGCGTGGCGGCCGATTCCGCCTTGGCAACTGGAGGCGGTGCGGGGGGCACCGGTCCTTCCAGCACCGAGACGCTCAGCGGCTTCAGGGCCTGAGATCGATCTGCCGCAGTTCCCGCCTTAATCATGGAGACGGATGTCGCGTGATAGTAAAGATTGTTGTCCTGCGTGTATTCGACAGTCAGTCGATCGCCCGGCTGAAAATCGGTCTGCCGGGCGGCGCCTGCCGCTCGGAAATATCGAGTCGACGGGGCGAGCGTAACGCTGACGATACCCTTGTCGTTTGCCTCAATGACTAACTCGGCCGCCGAGATGCGCCGCAGCAGGCCGGTCAAAGTTCCCGCCGTCTGGCTGAAGCCGCCTTGGGCCGTCAGCAAGAGAGCAACCAGCAAAACGCCAAGCCGGTACGCCATATCGATACTCGCTTCTATGTTACAAGACCGCTAGCCACGTGATGCTGAGCCACCGAGCTCTGTCGCTCAAATTGCCAGCACGGCTTCGAGGAGGGTCTATTCGGCGCGAAGGGCGCTCATCGGCGAGATCGAGGCGGCCACGGATGCGGGGATCGATGCCGCGATGAGAGAACAAATGCCGAGAGCGCCAGCCGCGAAGGCGAGAGCCAGAGGGTCCCAGTAAGAGACACCGTAAAGTTGCGCGGCCATGAGCCGGTCGCCGCCGAGGGCGAGAGGCAGGCCGATTGCGAGGCCTGCCGTTACGCGGAGGAACGCGGAAGCGAGCACGGATCGGATGACACGGAAGCGGCCGGCCCCGAGCGCCATGCGGATGCCAATTTCATTGGTGCGCTGCGCGACAGCGTAGGAGGTGACTCCATAGAGTCCGATGGCGGCGAGCAGGAGGGCGACGGAGCTGAAGAGTCCCGCGAGTCCAGCGACGGTTCGCTCCTGGGCGAAGCTGAGATCGAGCTGCTCGCGGACCGCGCGGATGTTGTTGATGGTGAGGCTGGAGTCGGCCTCGGCGAGGACGCGCTTGAGCTCGGGCTCGAGGGAGCCGGGAGAGCGCTCGGTTACGAGCATGAGGCCGCGCACGAAGTGGGACTGATCTTCGAAGATTTGCATGCGCGTTTCGGGCGGATAAAGGGCACGCTGGGCTAGGGGAAGGTAGAACATGGCCCCCGCGGGCTTCGACAGGGCGAAGCCGCTAAACTTCGCGTCGGGCACGACGCCGACGATTTCGAACGTGCCGGCTGTTTGCGGGGTCAGTCCGAAGTGCTGTCCAATGGGGTCCTCACCGGTTTTGAAGAAGCGCTTCACCAGAGCTTCGTTGACGAGGACGACTGGCCGGGAGGT
>JASHRP010000717.1 GCA_030037375.1 Bryobacteraceae bacterium
TAGTACGAAGAAAGTCCGGAAGGACCTCCTAAGGTTGGCCCGGATCGCTTAACCTTCATGCCCTATCAGGCTTTCGCGCACTTGGACGACTATGACATCGAGTGCATCTACACCTACCTGATGCAGCGGCCCCCCATCGAACATAAGGTGGAGGCGCATCCGGGCATGGAGGAACGCAAAGAACCGTAACTTAATCCTTTCGAACGATTAGCGACAAAGAAATACTCCACCTCCGCCCTTCCCTCGTTGAACTAGGTGTGGATGAGCCAGCGCTGTCGCCGCCGAGCCACCGGGAGCAGCAGCCGGATGACGAGGCTGTTGCTCTATTGTTAAACGGCCTTAGCGATCCTATCTGCCGCAGCGACAGGGTTGCTGAATATCCTGAATTCACGGGCCGGCCAGCTAAGCATAATCGATCTGAGGCGACTTTCCTTCCTGAGGGACATGGGGCCTGTGTCCTTCGTGAACATCCGGAAGATGGGTCGCGAGCAATTGATGAAGAGGGGCGCGTGGAGGCTGACAGATCGGATTCACGCGCTTTTCTCACCGGACTGAACCTGGCCGCCTATTTGTTCCTTTGCCACACGGCTTGCAGCCCTCCAGGTTGAACATTGCCACGAGGCTCGATTTGGCCAGTAGCCAAGGTGCGGATGATTTGATCGCGGACTACGCTGTTCGTCTTGAACTCCATATTGGTCAGCGTGAGAGCTTGCCATCATTGCTGGATGCCCTCGACCTCATAACGATAGGAGCAGGGTCAAACTCCAGTGGTCAACCTTACCTCGGTTGCTATACTGAGATCAGTAGGGTGAGGGTGCCATGAAACGTGTGCTGATCACGTCGAGCGTTTTCATGCTCCTAGCTTGGCTTGTGTTCGCCGGCGATGGCAAATCGCAAGCCAGCAGCGGGGACTCGTCCGGCCCGGACATCACCGTCACTCCGCGCACCTCCTCGGCGCCGAAGCCTTTGGCTACCGAGAACGCCCCCGCCGGCCGCACCGACATTCGCGTCGACAAGCAACTGGTGCTGGTTCCCGTCGCCGTGACCACCAATAGCGGCCAGTACGTAACCGGTCTCGACAAGGAAAATTTCAAGCTCCTCGAAAACGGGGTGGAGCAGGACATCGAAACGTTCTCGAGCGAAGACGCGCCCATGTCCGTCGGCGTGGTCTTCGATACCAGCGGCAGCATGGGAAGCAAGCTGGTGCGCTCCCGCCAGGCCGTCGCGGAGTTCATGAAGAGCGCTAATCCCGAAGACGAGTTCCTCTTGGTCCAGTTCAACGACGAAGCCCAGATCACCGTACCTTTCACCTCCAACACCGAGGACGTGCAGAACCGGCTGCTGTTCGTTCAATCCCGCGGCCGCACCGCGCTGCTCGACGGCGTCTATATGGCGATGAATGAGATGAGGCACGCCCACAATCCCCGCAAGGCGGTCCTGATCATCTCCGACGGCGGCGATAATTCCAGCCGCTACACCGAGAATGAGGTACGGAATTTCGTGCGCGAGGCCGATGTACAAATTTATGCGATCGGAATTTTTGAGCCGGTGGGCGCGCGCGGCCGGACCCCGGAAGAGTTCGAAGGGCCGGACCTTCTGCGCGACCTGGCGGAGCAAACCGGCGGGCGCGACTTCGAAGTCGATAACATCGGCGAAATGCCGGATGTCGCCGCCAAGATCGGGCTGGAGCTGCGCAATCAATACGTGCTCGGCTACAGCCCCAAGAATAAGGATCGCGACGGCAAGTTCCGACGGATTCAAGTGAAGCTGGTTAAAACGCAAGGATTGGGTCAAATCTCGCCACGCTGGCGCTTGGGGTACTATGCACCCTCGAAATAGCCTCGCGCTGTTCTGTTTAACAGCCCCGTTTTTCCTGTTCGCAGCCGCTTCGGCCCAGACGCCGGCTCCGCAGACCCCCGCCCAAGTGGAGGACGATCCCGTCGCCGTCTATCATTCCGGCACCGAACTCGTCGACCTTCCCGTCAGCGTGCTCGACAAAAACAGCAAGCTGATCCCCGACATTCCGCAATCCGCCTTCAAGGTCTACGAGAACAACGTCGAGCAACCCATCAAATCCTTCCGGCGCGGCGACGTTCCGGTCTCCATCGGCATCGTCATCGACAATTCGGGGAGCATGCGCGATAAGCGGGCTCGCGTCGCCGCGGCCGCGCTCGCCCTGGTGACCAATTCCAATCCGCAGGACGAGGAGTTCATTGTCGATTTCAACGACGACGCTTATCTCGATCAGCCCTTCACCAGTGACATCGGGAAGCTCAAGACCACCCTCGAACGCATCAACGCCCGCGGCGGCACCGCCATGCGCGACGCCATCAGCATGTCCATCGATTACATGAACCAGGCCGCGACCCGCTCGCGTAAAGTGCTGCTGGTGGTAACCGACGGCAACGACAACACCAGCAACATCGGCATCGACGCCCTGGTTCGCAAGGCCCAGGCCAGCGAGATTCTCATTTATTGCATCGGCCTTCTGAGCGAGGAAGAGCCCGCCGACGCGCGCAACGCCCGCAAGGCGCTCAAGCAGCTCGCCGACGCCTCCGGCGGCCAGGATTACTATCCCAAGGATCTGCCGGAGGTCGAAAAGATCACGCCGGAAGTGGCGCACGAGATTCGCAATCAGTATTTGCTGGCCTATTCTCCCACCAACGCCTCGCTGGACGGCACCTATCGCCAAATTAGGGTGAAGGTAGTAGGCTATGAGAAGGCGACCATTCGGACGCGGAGCGGCTACTACGCACCGGACTCTGGCGCCCAACCGACAGGAGCGGCTTCTTTCAAGTGATTCGAGCTTTACCATTTCTCCTTTTAGCCTCCGCCGCGGCGATCGCTCAGGACGACGTCCCGACCTTTCACGTCGACACGCGCGAAGTAGCGCTTCACGTCAGCGTGGTGGACAAGGAAGGCAAGCTCATCACCGGAATCCCGCAAACCGCGTTCAAGGTTTTCGAGAACAACGTCGAGCAGCACATCAAAGCCTTCGCCGAGGATGACATCCCGGTCTCCATGGGCATCGTCATCGACAATTCCGGGAGCATGCGCGAAAAGAAGGCCAGCGTGAATGAAGCTTCCCTCGGCCTGGTCAAAGCCTCCAACCCGCAGGACGAAGTCTTCATCATCGGCTTCAATGACAGCGCCTATCTGGATCAGGACTTCACCAGCAACATCAAGCTTCTGGAGCAGGCGCTGGATAAAACCGAGACTCGCGGCGGCACGGCCATGCGCGACGCCATTCACCTGGCGCTCGACCACATGAAGAAATTCGCCAAGCGCGACAAGAAAGTGCTCCTGGTGATCACCGACGGAGCGGACAACAACAGCGATGAGTCGCTGGAGCAACTGGTTCGCGAATCCCGCCAGAGCGGCGTGCTCATCTACTCCATCGGTTTGCTTTCTGAAGAAGAAGCCAGTGAGCGAAGGTCCGCGCAACGCGGCCTGAAGGCTCTGGCGGAAGCTTCCGGCGGCCTGGATTACTATCCCAAATCCCTGGCTGACGTCGAAAAGATCACGCCGCAGGTTGCCGAGGAGATTCGCAAACAATACCTCATCGCGTACACGCCCGCGAACAGCGCGCTCGACGGCACGTACCGCAAAATCGAAGTGCGCTTGACCGGCTACGGCCGCAATCCCAACGTCCGCTACCGCAACGGCTACTACGCCACGCCGGACGCGCAATCTTCCACGCCGCTCGCTCCTCCGTCCAAATCGTCCGCCACGAAATAGAAGGATGCTCCGCTTCCTGTGGCTCGCGGCCAAGGGCAGCCGCTTGCGCCCGTGGCGCAGCCGCTACCTGCTCTGGCGCATCGAAACCTACTGGGGCTGGCACGCCGAATCGATCACCCCGGCGCAGTTCCGCCAGTTCATGTGGGAGCATCGCGCGGAGCTTCTCCGCTTCCTCCGCTGGGCCGGGCGCATCCGGGCGAATTGACCCGCCCGTTACATCAACGAACACGCCGGCGATGCATTCATGGGTAGTGCTCGGTTAGTGCGGTGCTGAGCAACAGCGAGCCGCTTGTATTATTCCACCGTTCCGCCTTAACGTAAGAGGCGTGACCCCACAACAGAAGCACCAATCCGAACTTTCCAAGATCTGCGATAGCCTACGCCGCGCAATGGACGTACAACCAGACGAGTGCCGAGAGATCATCTCAGAAGCGCTCAGGCGTGCGGAGCGCCTATCAGAAAGTCTTGCCAATGCTCCCTCTAAACTTGGCGCGAAGGGCGGAAAGAAAACTGCGGAGCGTGGTTCTGAATGGTTCAGACAACTGGCCGCGATGCGAAAAAATCGGTCTGGCGGAAGACCCAAGAAGGACGCTGACGGCAAATCATTGTAATGATCTTGGTGTGATGCTAACATCGTGGCGGGTGTTGCGCCCGGCCAGATTTGAACTGGCGACCGTCCACTACGAGTTGGCCGCTCTATCCAACTGAGCTACGG
>JASHRP010000718.1 GCA_030037375.1 Bryobacteraceae bacterium
TTCGACCCGCCCGCGCTCATCAGAGGCAGCGGAATTCCGGACACGGGTACGTCGCCCACCACCATTCCCACATTCACTAAGATGTGAAACAACAACAGCGTCGCTACTCCCATGGATATGTAGACCCCGGCCCGATCCGGAGCCGTCTGCGCGTTCTGAACGATCTGCATCAGCAGCAGGAAATACAAACCCAGCACGACCACCACCATGACGAATCCATGCTCCTCGGCGAAGACCGCGAAGATGAAATCCGTATGAGGGAGGGGAAGAAAGCGGAGCTGAGTTTGCGTGCCGCGCGTCACGCCGCGGCCCCACATCCCCCCGTCGCCCACCGCGATTTTCGATTGGATCACCTGGTATCCGCGCCCCTGCGCATCGCGCGAAGGATCGCGGAAGGTGAGCAAACGATCCTTCTGAAAATCCTTGAGCACAAACCAACCGGCCGGCGCGACCAGCGCGCATGTGAGGACGATCACAGCCAGGTGACGCCATTGAATTCCGGCCAACAGGACCCCCACCACTAGGATCGGCACGTAAGTGGCGCCGGTACTGAAGTCCGGCTGAGCCACCACCAACGCCGTCGGGATCCCGACCAATCCTCCTAGCTTGAACAGATCGCGCGCACTCACCTCGTCGCTTTTGAGCTCCGAGAGGTACCGCGCTACGACCAATATTATCACTATTTTTACGAATTCCGAGACCTGAAGATGAAACAACCAGCGCTTGCCTCCGGCCACGCTCTTACCGAGGATTAACGTCGCCAGCAGCGCCATAATGGAGATTCCGTAAAGGATCGGTGTCTGCGCCATCAGCGTATGATAATCCACGGAGGCGACCACCCACATGACTCCTAAGGCTATGACAATATAGAGGATCTGCTTCCACCACGCATCCCGGTAGTCATGCGTCGCGGTGCGGTAATCGTGCGTCGCGGAGTAGATCTGGAGCACGCCGAGCGCGCAGATGATCAGCGTCAGGATCAGCAGGGGCCAATCGAAATCGCGGTAGCTGCGGTAGCGCGCCATCGGGATTACGGAGTAGGACCGGGACGAATCGGTCCACGGAACCACGCAATCTCGTGCGGTTTGGGCTGCGATTGGCGGAGCTTCTTGTCGAAATACGCTTTGAGAACATCGCGCACCATCGGCGCGGCGGATGCTCCGTGTTCGCCTCCCTCCCAAAGCGCCGCCACGACGATCTCCGGATGTTCGCAGGGCGCGAACGCCACGAACCATCCGTTATCCCTTAGCTCATTTGCGAGCGCCTTATTGGCTTTTGCCAGCGTGTTTGAGATTCGCTGAGCGGTGCCGGTCTTCCCGCACACATCGATTCCGGGAATGCGCGCTGAGGTGCCGGTGCCTTCCTCGTTCACCACGCCACGCATAGCGGAGACGATAGTGGCGATGTTCTCGGGGCGAAAGCTCGCGGTGCGAGGCTGATTGGAACTGGCCGCTTCTCGCACTAAATGCGGCCGGTACCACACGCCTCCCATGGACAAACCGCCGACGGCCACGGCAAGCTGAATCGGCGTGATATTCACCGCGCCCTGGCCGATGGCAACTGAGATCGTTTCGCCCGCATACCAGCGGTCATTCCGCGTACGGAGCTTCCATTGCGTGGAAGGCATGAGGCCTTCCGCTTCATTGGGAAGGTCGATACCGGTTTTCTTGCCGATGCCCGCCATTTGTGCGTATTGCGCGATCGTGTCGATCCCAAGCCGGTCCCCCACATTGTAGAAATAAATATCGCAGGATTTTACGATAGCCTGATGCAGGTTGATGGTGCCATGAACCGCGTCACATTTGCGGTCCGCATCATAGAATGTCGCGTGGCCCGCGCAGTGGTATGTCGTATCGGGCGTAATCGTCCCTGTTTCCAGTCCAGCGAGCGCGACAAACGGCTTGAATGTCGAGCCCGGCGCGAAGGTCTGCTGGATCGCCCGGTTTCGAAGCGGCGCGTCCGGATCGTTACTCAGCGCGTTCCATTGCTGGGTGCTGATATGACCCTCGAACATCGATGGATCGAAGGTCGGACGGCTGACCATGGCCAGCACTTCGCCATTGCGCGGATCCAGCGCGACGATCGCGCCCTTGCGCCCTTCGAGCGAGAGCTCCGCCGCGGATTGGATATCGATATCCAGAGTTGTTTGCAGGTTCCTGCCGGGCGTGGGCTCGACATCTTCGAGCACTTCCCGCTCATGGCCGTACACATCCACGACTTGCCGCTTTTGCCCGTCGACGCCCATCAGGATATCGTTGTACTGCCGTTCCAGGCCGCTCTGGCCGACAATTTCGCCAAGCGAGTATTTCACGAATTCGGGAGTGTCCAGCTCCTGGTCGCTGACTTCGCCAACGTAGCCGAGCACGTGCGCGGCAAGACCGCTTTGGGGGTAAAGGCGGGCGCTTGAATCTTCCGCGATTTCCAGCTCGGGAAATGTCTGCGCGTCGCGATGCGATTCGACAAAGGCCATCTCTCCGCGCGTCAGCTCGGTCTTGATCGGCACGGGGACATATTTCGCTCGGGAATCGTAGCGCCTGACGCGGTTCTGTAAATCTTCCGGATCCAAATGCAATCCTTCGGCGATCGCCGCCAAATGATCGCGATTCAGATTCTCGCGGGAAAGCAGCACGCGGTAGGAGGGACGGTTGTCGACAATGATGCGGCCGTCGCGGTCGAGGATCTTGCCACGGGGAGCCACCAGAGGAACGGTCTTGATCCGATTCCGCTCCGCCAGTTCGCTGTTCATTTCGTGGTCGCGAACCTGTAAGATCCAGAAACCGGCGATGAGGAACAGGAACACGGCCACGGTGGCATATTGGAAAACCGCAATGCGTCCGAGCGCGAAGCGCGTATCGTCACGCAGCAGCCGGTTGGTAGGCTCCTGCGGCCGCCCGTGCTCGGGATGGAGGGGCTGCACTCTGGATTACTCCGTAATCCTCAGTTTATCCAAGACGCGAAACAGCGGAACCGCGACCGCGGCGTTGAGCGCGGCAAGCACAATGGTCTGACCAAGCTCGAGACTGACCGATTCGCTGAGTAGAGCGCTCCGCAGGAACCAATAGAAAAACTGGTGGAAGAAATAGAAGAAGAACGCCAGCACCAGCCGCACGCCGGAATTTTCGACTTCAAACCGCTGGCTCACGTAGCCGGCGAAGTAGCCGACCAAGGTCTTGGCGATGCCGAACATTCCCAGCGGGTGTTGCGGCGAAAGAGAATCCTGCGCCAGCCCCACGCACATGCCGAAAAGAACGCCGGTGATGGGCGACCGGCGGGCCAGGGAAAAATAGACCGTCACCAGAAGGGGGAGTTCCAGATAGGAAAGATAGGTGACAAAACGCGGCACATAGACTTGAAACAGGATCGCCGCCAAAGGGATGCCCACGAGCGAGATCCAGTTGAACTTGGAAACGCGATCCTTGCGGGCGGACTCGTGAAACGCGGCCGGCGTTTCGGTCATGGACTCGGTGTGCCGGGCACGCCGGGCGAAGAGCCGGACTTCGCATCGTCCGGTTTGGATGCCGCTGGCGGGAGATTGTAATTCGGAGCGGGACTGTTCTTGTCGCCGAAGGTGTGATGCTCAGCTTCCCCGATCGCACGATAGCTTTGAACCTTACGATCGAGATCCGTCACGCGCGCTCCGCCCTGCGCAGGAACCTCCGGATCGGCGGGCCCGTCAGGGCCAGGAGGATCGAGCAAGTGTACGGTTTGGTCCGCGGGAGGCGCGTTTGGAATGGTTCCGTGGACGCCCTCGATCACGATGAGAACGTCGTCCAATCCGTTCATCCCGCTCGGGATCGCATAGATCTCCTTGCCCTTGCGGCCGTCCCGCGCAACCGTGACTTGGCAGGCGGGCGTGCCGCGGGGGAAAATTAGATCCTCGCCGGAAGCGACGAAGCGATCGCCGGGGTCGACTGTTTCCTCGTTCTGCACGTATTCGATCGATACGGTGCCGGTGCCGTGGCCTTTCAACGTGCCATGCACGGACGGGTGCTTTTCAGAAACGACCGAAGCCGCGAAGTTGGGATCTTCGACCAGCAGAATGTAAGAGACCGACGAAAATACGTTGATCACTTTGCCGACGATTCCCTCCGGTGTGATCACGGCCATGCCCTTCTGCACGCGGTCATTCGATCCACGATCGACCAGAATCACCTTCGCTCCGGTATCCGTGGAATTGCCGATGACGTGCGCGGCCAAAGTTGTGGACTTCGAGGTCGCCTGAAAGATCGCCAGTGATTTTGCGCGATCCGCGGTGGAGAGTTGCGCCCGGAGGTATTGATTGTCCAGCTCCTTCCGGTCGAGTTCCGCCTTCAGGCGCCGATTCTCTTCGCGCACGCCCAACAGCACGAAATAATCGTGGAAGAAGTGCGATGTGCTCCCGCGCCCGGCTTCGATGACGCGGGCCAGCGGCGTGACCGCTCCGACTGCCCACACGCGGATCAGCCGCACATCCTGACCGGTTCGGCTTTGATACGCGAGCAACCCTAACTGCACAAGGATGGCCGCCAGAAGCACCGACAGGTTGCGGTAGCGGTTAAGGAAAAACTCCATACCAAACGAATCGGCGGATTTAGTCGATAGCGATCCGCCGCAGCAGCTTGAACTCCGTAAGCATCTTTCCGGTGCCCAACACCACCGAAGCCAGAGGGTCCTCGGCGATCGAGACCGGCACGCCCGTCTCCTGGCGGATGCGTTTGTCCAATCCTTTCAGGAACGCGCCGCCGCCTGTCAAAACAATTCCGCGATCGCTGATGTCCGCCGAAAGTTCGGGCGGAGTTCGCTCCAGCGCGACTCGAATTCCGTTCATGATGGTGGCCACGCTTTCGCCAAGGGCCTCGCGGATTTCCGAATCGTCCACGGTGATCGTACGTGGAAGCCCTTCAAGCACGTTGTGTCCCTTGATCTCCATTGTCAGCGGCTTTTCCAAGGGGAACGCCGAGCCGATCTGAATCTTGATTTGTTCAGCGGAACGCTCGCCCACAAGCAGATTGTACTTACGTTTAAGGTATTGCGTGATCGCGTCGTCCATGGCGTTGCCGGCGACGCGCACGGAGCGCGAATAGACGATTCCCGAAAGCGAGATCACGGCCACGTCAGTGGTGCCTCCGCCGATATCCACCACCATATTGCCGGAAGGCTCGGTGATCGGCAGGCCCGCGCCAATCGCGGCGACCATAGCCTGCTCCACCAGATAAACCTCGCTGGCCTTGGCGTGATAGGCGGAGTCGATGACGGCGCGCTTTTCCACCTGCGTAATCTCGCTGGGAACGCCGATGATGATGCGCGGATGCACCAGCATCTTGCGGCCATGGGCTTTTTGGATGAAGTAATTGAGCATGCGCTCCGTAACCTTGAAGTCGGCGATGACGCCGTCCTTCATGGGCCGGATCGCGACGATATTGCCGGGTGTGCGGCCAAGCATCTCCTTGGCCTCCTTGCCCACGGCTTCGACTTCCCCGGTCACCTTGTTGATGGCGACGATGGAAGGCTCGTTGACGATGATACCTTTCCCTTTGGCGAACACCAGAGTGTTGGCCGTGCCAAGATCGATAGCGAGATCGGACGAAAAAAGACTGAACAGCGACCGCAGATTCATCATAGAAAAGCGCGCACTATAAGTTGATTAAAAAGGGGGAGGTTCCCGCGCTCCATCTGAAGGTAGCACAGGCTAAACGTCCGGGCAACGTTCTGTTTTATTTTCAGTAAGCTACACTGAAAGGGTTGCTCTCCCGCCGGGCCTTATTGGCACTCCCCGCGCTGGCCGCTTGCACGCGGCGCAGCGGCGGTTATCCAGGCTACGCCTTCATCGCCAGCCAGGGCGAACACATGCTGGCGGTCGTCGATCTTGAGGTGATGGCCGTGGCCCGGCATATACCGCTCGAAGGAGCGCCCTCCCAGGTGCTCGCGGCCGCGACCCGGCCCATGCTTTACGCCTTGCTGCCGGAAACCGGAGCGGTTCACGAGATCCAGTTCTATCGAATGAGCGTCGCGCGCAAAGCGGCAATCGCGCCTTCCGCGATTTCGATGACGCTCGCGCCGGACGAAAAGTCGCTGCTGGTCCTCGCCCCGCGAGCTTTGATCTCAGTCGATCTCGACCGGATGCAACCGGCCTGGAACCTGAGCTTGCCCGAGGAACCGGTCGAGCTTGCTCTTTCTCGCGATGGCAAGTCCGCGGCGATCACTTCGGCGAAGGGCATTTGGCTCGCCGATCTCGAGACGCGCCGCTTGCGTGACCCGGTAATCGAAGGGGATTTCGGCGCGGCCCGATTCCGCGCGGACGGCGCGCTGTTGACCGTTGCGAATCGCGGAACGCGGATGTTGACTTTGATCGAGACGGCGAGTGGAAGGCTGATCACGCACCTGCCTCTGCCGGTGCGCCCCGACCATTTGTGCGTTACGCAGGACGGGGGCCAACTCTTTGTTACGGGCGAGGGGATGGACGGCGTGGTAATCGTTTACCCGTATCAAACCGAGATTGCCGAGACCGTGCTCGCGGGCCACGCGCCGGGAGCGATGGCCGTGTCCTCGACTCTGCTGTTCGTCGCGAGCCCGCAATCCGGAGACGTGACGATCATGACGATCGATTCGCGGAAGGTAATCGCCGTGGTTCCCGTGGGCTCCGATCCAGGCGTGGTGGTTGTCACGCCGGATGACCGCTACGCGCTGGTGCTGAATCGAAAGTCGGGAGATGTAGCGGTGCTGCGCGCGGCGACGGCGGCAACTAAGAAGTTCATGTGGACGCTGCTCACGGTGATTCCCGTGGGCGAGCGCCCTGTGAGCGCCGCAGTGCGAGCAGTCTGACAGAATAGGGACGGTAATGGCGCGAGTCCTCGCATACATTGGCTCCTCCACGGTTCTCATATGCGCGGTTCTCGCGCAGCGCGTTCAATCGCCTCTGCGATTCGATTCCGCCGAGGTTCGCGCCAGCGCACCGAACACCATGCCGCAGATGCGGGCTTTCTTCAGTGGCGGCCGCTACGAGCTGCGCAACGCCACCCTCGTCGATCTGGTTCGGACGGCTTGGAATGTCGATGGCGATGACGTTGTTGGCGGACCGGTCTGGGTCGATTCTGATCGGTTCGATGTGATCGCCACGGCGGCCGCCGGTTCGAGTCCTGAAGCGCTCAGGACGATGCTGCAGGAACTGCTCAAGGGGGGCTTTCAGCTATCGGTCCATAAAGGCAGCCGGGACAAGTTGGCTTACGCGATCACCTCGGGAAAGAAGCCGCAACTGGAGAAAGCGGACCCATCAGAATCAAGCGGATGCAAAATCGATCCGAAGTCGTCGACTCCGCTGGCCGCAGGCAGCCCTCCGCATCCGCCGGTAACCTTGGTCTGCCGCAATGTCACGATGGCGGCGTTTGCCATGACTCTGCCGCTGGTCACCGAAGCGACCGGCTACTTGTTCAACTACCCGTTGCTCGATCGCACCGAACTCAGCGGCGCTTGGAATTTCAGTTTGCGTTGGTCGCCCCAAAGCATGTACGTTTTTGTCCAGACGGCGGGCGAGCCGGTCACGCTTTCCGATGCGTTCGAGAAGCTCGGGTTGAAACTGGAGCGGGTGAAGGTCCCGGCAACGGCCCTCGTAATTGATCGGGCAAATCGTCCAGCGGTGAGTGGCGCGGCGCGTGCGTTGCCGCGATTCGAGGTCGCCGATATCAGACCCGCCAACCCGGACGATCCGGCTGGTCCGTTCTGTAACAACGTCAGAATCGACCCGGGAGGAAGGGTCCGTATATACGATACGCTCCGGAGTCTTATCTGGGAGGCGTGGGGCGCACCGTTCGATTTGGGCCGCTTCGTGGGCGGCTCGAAAGGCATGGATTCCCCGTGTTGGCTGGTCTTGGCGAAGGCTCCGGTTGAGGAGCACGCCTTGGGCGTTGCCGGCCCAGGAGGATGGAACGGAGCGATCTGGAACGGTGTGGATCTCAACACCATGCGGATGATGCTGCGATCGTTTCTGATCGATCGGTTCAAGCTGGCGTCGCATATCGAAGACCGCATGATCGATGGCTATGCGCTAACCGCAGCGAAGCCGAAGCTGAAGACGGCGAACCCTGCGAATCATCCGGGATGCAAAGAAGAGCCGGGAGACGACGGGAAGGACCCGAGGCTGACGAATCCGATTGCATCGAGGTTAATTACCTGCCGGAACATGACGCTGGCGCAATTTGCGCAGGAGCTCAGCAAACATTTTCCGGGATCGTCGCCCTTCGTGGATTCAACAGGGTTGACCGGTAGGTACGACATGACCATTAACTTCAGTCCAGCCGGTGTGACGGCTGCGGCGCCAGCCGCCGATGCAGGCGCAGCGGAGCCCAATGGAGCGATCTCGCTGTCCGACGCATTGAACGGACAGCTCGGGTTGAAGGTGCAGTCCCGCAAGGTCGCCGCGCCGGTGGTTGTAGTCGATCACGTCGAGGACCTGCCGACGGCTA
>JASHRP010000719.1 GCA_030037375.1 Bryobacteraceae bacterium
CAGAGCTGCGGGCAGGATGGCCCAGGCGCAACGAATCAAATCCAGCTCGAAATTCATCCAGCGGTCGGTGGGCCCGCTCCATTTATACCGGCCGGCGAGGGACAGCGTCGTATCTACCGGCCAGTAGGGCAGGGAACGCGCCAGCGCGTAAGCCGCCCAGAGGCAGGCTGCCGCGATCAGCATCTGACACACGGCCAGCGCGAGCTTGGGATCCCGAAAGCGCCGCATCAAGAGCGACCCGCCGCTGCTGCCGGCCCATAAACCCAGCAGAAACACGGCGAGAATGATCGAAAAGGTGTAAACAGTGGCACCCAGCAGAAGCGACAGCAGGCGCGTCCAGACCACCTCGGCGCCTAACGCGGCCAGTCCCGACAACGCAATGCTCGCGTAGATCCAAGCGATGCCACGTGGACGTACCGGCGGCGCCAACTCTGAGGCGCGGATGTCGGGAACGCCGCTCCCGGGAAGCCAGAAAGCCACCAGCGCGACTGCCGCATTCACCGCCGCAGCCATGTAGCTCGCGACGCTCGGATCGTGAACCGGCAACAGGTAGAATCCCGCCAGCACGCATCCCGCAACCGCGCCCAAAATGTTCGCGCCATACAGCAGCCCGAGATGCCAGGTACGGGAGTTTGTCGCCGGCCCTTTGCCAGCAGCTAGAATGCGAGATACTGCCGGAAAAGTGCAGCCCATCAGCAGCGTGGGCGGCAGCAGGCACAGCCCGGCGATCGCTCCGCGGAACACCAGTTCAGCCGTGCCCGCTGAAGGTCCCGCGAGATAGAGCCGGCCGATCAGCGGTATACCGGCCAGCGCCAAGATGCCGAACGCTCCGATCCCCGCCTCCAGCAGAGCATACACCCGCCGAGGGTCGAATCGGGTGGATACCAGACGTCCGAACGCCGCGCTGCCCAGGCACAATCCGCCCATATAGAACGCCAGCATCAATCCCAGCGACACCGCCGAGGAGCCGATCACCAACTGCAACAACTGGAACCAAACGATCTCGTAAATCAGCGCCGCGCAGCCGCTTCCGGCCAAAAGAATCAGGAGCGGCACAAGTACAAACCGCGAGGGCATCCGAGCTGCTTTAGGTTTTACCGGGGGAACATTGATTTTCGGAGGATTCCGCCGGACGGCAACGCGGTTCTTTGACACGACTCTTCAGCCTAACAGGAACCAGCGCGCGGCTCAGAACGTGAGCGATGGCCGCTGGAGCCGCTCGCTCAACGCGGCAAACCGCTCCCCGGTTCCGGTCAATAATCCCTCCGGAAATTTACGATAGGAAAGAATTTCGCGATACATGCGCGCCGCGTCGGTGGAATTCAATCCCATTCCCGCGAGGTACTGCAAGCGCATCGAAAGATCGTCATTGATCTGCGCCCCCGCCAGCATAGGTTGTAAATCCGAAGCTCGGCCGGCGTATGTCGCCAGTAAATCGACCGCCGAGGGAAGCCCAACCTCGGCCAGGGATTGCGAAACGTTCGCGGACATTTTCAATCGCCGGTCGACTCCATCTATGTCGATCGGGGTTTCTTCCTCGCGGCCCAGCAGCACCAGATCGTAACCGTCTCCATCCGCGAAATTGCTCCAGACCGTGGCGCCGGGGAAAACGGCGAAAAAGGTAGCCAGCTCCGTCCTCACGGTATCCTCGTCGCTCTCGTACAGCGGCAGCCACTGCGCCGCCACGCCTCCCGGATT
Organism: Bryobacteraceae bacterium; assembly: GCA_030037375.1. GTDB lineage: Bacteria > Acidobacteriota > Terriglobia > Bryobacterales > Bryobacteraceae > Palsa-187. The sequence continues at coordinate 1,699 of JASHRP010000719.1, forward strand.
CAGATGCTGCTTCACAAGCTCGTAATATTCCTTTGAGTAAAGCGCCGACGTCCCCTTCACCCAGGGATGAATGGGATCGGTGGTAATAACGTCGAATCTATCCGGCGCCGTCAGGATATAATGCCGCGCATCGTCGTAAACGATATGTGTGCGCGGGTCGTTAATGATGTTATTGTTCTGCTTCGCGAAGAAATTGCCGGAAGCCGGCGGAATCAGAGGCTCCAGCTCGCAGATGGTGATCCGCCGCACCTCCGGATAAGGAACAAACGACCCCGCGGTAACTCCCGCTCCGAATCCAACCACCAGCACCGAGCGCGGATTGGGATGGATCAGCGCGGGCAGATGCCCCATCATGCGCTGCAAGCGCATGTCGACCGGCGCGGAGGAGGCTTCGGATTTGCCGCTCACGTAAAACACTCGTTGATCGCCGCTTTGCGCAATGACCACCGAGGAGCTGGTTCCTTCGCCGACAAATAAGGGCTTCGGCTGATTCTTCCCGGCTGTCTGATACGCCGTCTGCAGAAGGGTCGCCACCCGGCGGCCGTAGGCGATCATTTGCCAGGGAACTTCCGGTACAGTCAAACTCGCCGCCAGCGCTAGTGTCCCGGCCACAACGCATCCAACGGCGACGCGCATCCCACCGCCAGTCACGCCGGCCAATGGCGCGAGAGCCGTGGCCCCCCCGAGCGCCGCCAGCCACGCCAGAACCTGTTGAGATCCAGCGGTTCCCGCCGAGGGAATCATGACCAGACTGAACAGCAGCGCGCCCACGATTGCTCCAGCGGTGTTTGCTGCGTAAACTTCTCCGGTCAGGCGCGCGGAATCCTCACCTTCTCCCGCAGCACATGCCAGCGCCAACGGAAAGCTCGCGCCCCACAGCAGAGCCGCGGGCAGGATCGCGAACGCGCAGCGAATCACATCGATCTCGAAGTTCATCCACGGGTCGATCGAGAGAGTCGGATCGACCGGCCAATACGGCAGCGAGCGCGCGAGCGCGTGAGCGGTCCAGGCGCAAGCCACAGCGAGCAAGATCTGGCAGCCGGCCAGCGCGAGCTTTGGCTCGCGAAAGCGTCGAATCAAGGCAGACCCGCCGCTGCTTCCGGCCCATAACCCTCCCAGAAATACCGCCAATATAATCGAGAAGGTATAAACCGTTGCCCCGAGCAGCAGCGACAGCAGCCGCGTCCACACAACTTCAGCGCCAAGCGCGGCAAGTCCGGACAACCCGATGCTCAGGTAAATCCACGCGAAGCCGCGTGCGCGCGCCGGCGCGGCATCGGAATCCTGGCGATTCGCCTCTGCCGCGTTCGCCGGAAGCCAATACGCGAGCAGCGCCATCGCCACATTGATCGCAGCCGCGGCGTACGTGGCGATGCCGAGATCGCGAACCCGTAGCAGGTAAAATCCGGCCAGCACGCATCCAGCGACCGCTCCGCATGTGTTCGCGCTATAGAGCAAGCCCAGCCAGGAAACGCCCGCGGTCGACGAACTCCCCACCCCCAAATCTCCTACCCAACGTCCGGCGGCGGGAAATGTGCAGCCCATCAGCAGAGTCGGCGGGATCAGGCAAAGGCCGGCGATAACCCCTCGAAAGACGAGTCCCGCCAAGCCGCTGGACGGCCCGAGCAGGTACAGATGCCCCACCAGCGGGATGCCAAATAATGCCAGGACGCCGAACGCGCCGATACCCAATTCGAGCCCCGCATAAATCCGGCGCGGATCGAGGCGCGGAGAAATTATGCGTCCGAACGCCAGACTGCCCGCGCACATGCCTCCCATGAAGAACGCGAGCAGCAATCCCAGCGATACGGCCGAGGAACCGATGACCAGTTGCAGTAACTGGAACCAGACGATCTCATAGATCAACGCCGCGCAACCGCTCCCGGCCAGCAGAAGCAGGAGCGGAGCTAACGCATATGGAGATCGATGCGGGGCAGATTCGGGTTCAGCCGCGGCGGCCACGCTTTGGGGAGGATTCTGCCGCAAGGCGGTCCGTTGTTTCGACACGGCTCTACTAGCCTAACCTCTCTTCGCTTAACCTGCCTAAGCGTAAGCCGCCTCGGCGTAAGAAGGCATGCCTGCAAAACAAATCCGCCTCGCGGCTCCGAAGAGCGCGAGGCGGATTTTTAAGACCACCGTGGTGAACTGATTAGAACGTCAACCGGGCGACGAGCTGACCTTGACGCTGCTGGACTCCCGTGCCATTGTAGGAGTTGACGAAACCGTAGCCGCTTGAAAGCGCTCCGAGCGTCGTTTGTCCTGGCAGGAATGGATTGTTATACAGAGTGGTAGCCTCCGGGTTGGTGTTCGTAGGCGTTGAGTAGAACATCCGGTTGAACAGGTTGGCCGTGAACTCGAAACGGATCTGCAGTTTGACCTTCTCTTCCTTGGAGAGCGGGAAGATACGGCCCAAGCTGGCGGTTTCCATCGGCTGGCGCTGCCAGCGATAATTGTTCAGATACGCCGGCGCTGTTCCGAACTGCCCCGCCGGGGCGTCCACGAAGGCCGCCGGATTCAGCACCAGTTGCTTGGTCGGATCGAAGCAACCGCAATTCGGCGTGATTCCGTTCGCGAACAGCGGCTGGCCGGTCAGGTTTTGGAAGGTAACGCCACCGCCCCAGAGTGCCGGGCTGTTGCTCACGCCGCGCTGCAACTCGCTCAGCAAATTGTTATTTGAGTCGGCGGTGGGAATCAAAGCGCCGCTCTGATAAGTCGCGACGCCAGCCAGGGTCCACTCCTTCGTCACCCAAGAGAGATCCTTCATGAACCTGCTGTCCCCCGGAGTCTTGGGCGTCATATAAGTGAAAGAGATGACGCTTACCAGAGGACGAGTCAGGGTGTTTAGCTGCTTGTTCTGCGCGTAGTTGTAGACGTCGTTGACGCGGGGATCTTCCGGAACGAAGTAAGAGGTGTCAGATCCCGATCCACTGACCAGTCCCTTCTGCCAGGTGAAGGCGTAGTTGGCCTGCAAGCCGTGCGAGAATCGCTTGGTGACCTTCCCCTGGAACGAATCGTACCAGGTGGTTCCGAG
>JASHRP010000720.1 GCA_030037375.1 Bryobacteraceae bacterium
TGACTCACCGTCTTCGACCGCCGGGTGCCCTAATTGTCCTTCTGCTCCGGGGCGGGGCGGCGGGGCGCCGCGGGGCGGAGGCGGAGGAGCGGCCTTCGGCATCTCCGCGTTGCCGTCCAGTGTGAACACAAACAGGATCGGCGGATTATCGACCTTCGCGTCATTCGGACCATTGGTCGGCGCTGGGCGGCCGAGGCCGCCTTGGAAGGCCACGTATTGCTTGCCGTCGACTTCATAGGTAACGGGAGGAGCCATCCCGGTGCGGCCGGCCTGGATCTCATAGAGCACTTCGCCCTTGTCGGCGGTCACCGCTCGGAAACGTCCATCGTTCAACACCTGAAAGATGAGATTGCCCGCGGTCGCGACTGTCCCGCCGCCGATTCCGCCTCCGCCATCGACGCGCCACACCAGCTTCTGATTAACTGGATCCCAAGCCTCGAGCGCGCCGCGCATTCCGTCGGCTGTGGGCGGACCGATGGCCGGGCTGTCGATCAGCTTGGGCGTGCCTTCTCCGCGCGTGTAGCCGTTTGCGCCCGGCTTGAGCTCTTCGGTTGCCGCATAGGTGAACGGCATGAGGGATACCGGAATGTATACCCAGCCCGTCTGGGGACTGAAAGACATCGGCGACCAATTATGCGCGCCGCCGCCGGTCGGAAAGATCGAGATCGGATCGGTATCGTAGTACGCCGCGGGATTTACAATCGGCCGGCCTTTCGCGTCCAGCCCGAGCGCCCAGGTGGTCTTCACGTAGGGCGCTCCGGAGATGAACTCGCCGGTGAGGCGATCCAACACCCAGAAGAATCCGTTCTTTGATGCCTGCGTGATCACCTTGCGCGGTTTGCCGTTGATGGTCAAATCGAGCAGCATCAACTGCTGCACGCTATCGAAATCCCAGTTGTCGTTCGGCGTGGTTTGGAAATACCACTTGAGCTGGCCCGATGTGACGTCGACTGCAAGGATCGAGCAGGTATAGAGATTGTCGACGTTCTGTTCGCCGCGGAACTTTTGGACCCATGGCTCGGCGTTGCCGGTGCCGACGTAAACGAGGTTCGCGTCGGGATCGTAGGCGAAGCCGTCCCAGACCGCGCCGCCGCCGCCCTTGGTCCAGAAGTCGCCGCCCCAGGTCTTGAGGGCGGCCTTCATGGCTTCGTTTTCCGGAGGAAGTTCGGGATTGCCCGGAACCGTGTAGAACTTCCACGCGAAATGGCCGGTCTTGGCGTCGAAGGCGGCGAAGAAGCCGCGCGTCTGCTTGTCGCCGCCGGAAGCGCCGACGATCACTTTGTCGCCGGCGATGCGCGGAGCCATCGTCAGCGTGTACAGATCCTGCGTGTACGCCACGCGCGATTCCCATACGGGCTTGCCGGTCAGCGCGTCCAGCGACACCAAACGGCCGTCATTGACAGACGCGATGATCGTGCCGTTGAAGAGCGCCAGACCGCGATTGACGATGCCGCAGCAGATCTTCGGCCGCACGGCGGTCTGATTTATCTCCGGGTCCCATCGCCACAGTTCTTTGCCGGTTTTTGCGTCGAGCGCGTAGACGACGCTCCACGTGGTGATGCCGTAAAGTGTGTTGTTCCACACCAGCGGCGTGCCTTCCTGATTGCCTCCGCCCGCGCCGACCACATAGCTCCACGCGAGGCCCAAACGTTTTGCGTTAGTGTCGTTGATTTGCTTCAACGTGCTGTAGCGAGTCTCGCTTTGGTTGCGGCCGTAGCTCAGCCAGGAACCTGGCAAGGGATCGCTCGCGACGCTTCCGGCGCTGCGCAGGACCTTGCTGTCCACGTTGAGGGGCTTCGCCGGTTGTTGCGCGCGCAGCCATCCCGCAGCTCCGGAGAGCCCCAGGATTGCGAATGTTAACGCAGCCTGTTTGGGTCTAAAAGCATTCATGGAATGTCCACCTCATGCAATCGGACCAACGGTATCACAGACAAATACCGGCTGCAGACGGCTAAGATAGACCGCCGAAGTGTCCTGGATCTCTGGTGTCGGAGGAGTCGAAGTCCACGGGCGAGATGGTCCGGCCTGATATTCTCAGGGAGGAGCCTTGGACGTACTGCCAACTACTTCCCCCGCCGCCCGCATTGCGGGGATCGGGCGCGGGGATCTTATTAAGGTCGGAGTAGGTTTGACCGGCGGGATACTTGTTAATGTTCCACACCCAAATTTCCGGCTTCACCCGTGGATTACTCTGCTCGATAAAAGTGCTGATCGCCTGAGCGATGGTAAAGGAACAGTAAAGGCCTGGCTTGTACCCGCGATCATAAACGGCGGTCGCCCATCCCAAATAATGCGACAGCCAAGCTGGGTCCGAGGACGGGATCTCCTGGTCGAAATAGATTATCGTACGAGCGGGCATTCCTTCATTCATCGCGAAGTTGGCGGCTTCCAAACCGTCGAGGGCGCCATTGTCTTGCTCGTGGCCTCGCACGGAAGCGAGCGAGTGAGAATTGGGCTGCTTTCCGATGTAGATCGGCGCGACTCCCCAACCGATATTTCGCAAGGTGCGGCAGGTGTTCAACCAAGTTTTTTTGTCGTCAAGACCTGGGCCGGCGACCGGGAGGTAAAATCCGACCCATTCCAAGTTGGATTGCTCATACAGGGCTTTCATCACGTCGGTACCGGGGTACCTTGCTGCGTCAAATCCCGCGAAGGGCATTAGTTATGGGCTCCGATTGGGTTGCCAGTGGAAACAGCATCCCCGACAGGGTACGCGTGGTTCGCGGAAAAATCGGCTCAACGCGGGCCGTAGTGGAACGCGGGCTTGCCGGATTCGAAGGCTCCGAGATCGGGGGCGCGGCCGGTGAAGCCGTCGGTGATCGTGGGAAGCTCGATGCCTGCATCGATCGCCGGCGAGCCGGAGCGCAGGCTGAAATCGAGCCCGTCCGGCGTGTAGACGTGTTGCGGATCGGCGGGGTCAGGCATGGGCGCGTGCGTGAAGACGTCGTAATCGACCAGGACGCTGTGCTGTTCCTGCCCGGTTGCCTCGCGGAAAGCTTGCAGACTTGGGAACCGGCGCTGAACCGGATTCTGGCCGAACGCGGCGGCAGTTCCGAAGGCGGGCGAATTCCACTCGAATGAATCCGCTTTGCCGGGATTGGGACGAAAGCCGTTGTAATCGGAGCTCGAATAATTGGTGTACGTTGTCACGGCGAAAACAGGATCGAATGCGCCTTGCGCGAGCAAGAGATTGTTGCGGTACTGCTGATTCGATGCCGGGCCAGCGCGCCCTTCGCTGACGATGGTGTTGTTGTACGTCAAGATGCCCGACGAACCCTCGATGTATTTGAGCGATCCGGTGGGCGCGTTGTAAATCAGGTTTTGATAGAAGTAGACGGGACCGCCGAACACCGGCTGCACGCTGAGCGCGCCGGAGGCTGAATCGAAGCAGCGATTGCGAAACACGCGGATGTTGCGAGCCCCGCCGTCGGTCTCGAAACAGTTGTCGCCCATGTTCAAAATGTCATTGCCGTAGAAATCGATGGCTAGCGGCACGCGATCGGGAATATCGTTGGGAGCGCCGTCGGGCGTGCCGTAGGTGGCGACGTCGACGCCATCGTGCCAATTGGAGATGCGGTTATACGCCACCACGTGGCCTTGACCGTAAACTTTGATCGCGTATTCGGAGAGAAGCAGCTCGGGAAAGCCGGGGAATTTGTCCCACGGCGAGCCGATCCAGCCCATCATCTTATTAGGGTCGTGGCGTCCGGTGAGGATGTTATCGGCGATGTAGAAGTTCTTCGAACCTGACCAATCGTCCTGCACCGCGCGCCCGACGTCATAGACTTTCGAACGCTTCAGGGTGAATCCGCTCGCGCCCGCGATGCCTTTGATCCCCAGCAGAAACGCTACGTTGGTGTTGCGCACGGTGATGCCTTCGAAGTAGTTGTAATTGCCGCCCATCAGATTGAAGAGGTACTGGCAACCGTCGCCATCGAAGATCACTTCGCCATCGCCCGCGCCTTTTATCGCGATGGGCTTGTCCGGCGTGCCGCTTTGAGTAAGGTAATAGGTGCCGTCGAAGAGATTGCCCATGGCGAGGTATCCCGGCCGAGGCGCGCCGTTCATGTAATGGAACCGGTCGCCGACGTAAAGGCCGGCATGAACCAGAATGGTGTCGCCGGGCTGCACGCGAGGAGGGTAGGCGTTCTCGTAATCGTAGTGCGCCGACCCCATATAATACGCGGCCATCAAGCCGGTGAACGCGGGCTCCTGCTTGGGGCCGGTCCAGCCAATGGGATAGACGTGATAAACATGGCCGCCCTCGGCAGGTTTTGGTTCGCCGCGAGTGCGCAGCGTAACGGTTTTCTCGGCGGCGCCGGTGACGCCGTCCGGGTCGGAGAGAATGAAGCGGCATTCGTACTCGGTATCGGGATCGAGGTTCAGAATGCTGCCCGCGAACATGTTTGCGGCGGCGTAGCGAAACAGCGGATACCGCCCAGGATCGTTCGCCGCGTTTGGACCGGGCGCGACCCCGATCTGCTCCCGCTGGAGGCGCATTAGCGGTAAAGCCGGCCGCCAGTTGGATTCGCCTTTCTTGCGGTAGGAGACCTCGACCTTGGCGTTGCGGTTATCGTCGCCGGCGATTCGCCATTCGAAACCGAGGGAAACGAGAGTTGGGGGTTCCGCGGTGAATTCGCCGGCAGCCGTCGTATTTTGCGCCGAAGCGGCGCCGCGGAACGCGAGCAACGAAACGGCCAACAGAAGCGCGTGCCCTTTGATCGTCATCCCCACATTCTATGCCGGCGAACGGCCGATCGATAGCAAGGTGGTCGATGGTTTGTGAATCCATGCCGGGGAGCCAAGGCGCCTGAGCCCGCTGGTTGTTTTTGAAGTTGGGAATCGGTAGGCGCTCTATTGCTTAACAATCTCCACACGCCGGTTTTGGGTCCGGCCTTCCTCATTGTCATTCGACGCGACGGGCGCGTAAGGGCCCGCTCCAAAACTCGCTAGACGCGCCGCCGGTATGTGATACTGCGACATCAGCGTTTGCACCACAGCCTCGGCCCGCCGCTTGGAGAGATCGATATTCGCCGCGGTTTGCCCCACGTCGTCCGTGTGCCCCACGACGTAGATCCTCCAATCCGCATGCTGGGTGAGCAGTTTGGCCACCTCGTCCAGGGCCTTGCCCGACTCCGGCTTCAGATCTGCCTTGCCGGTGTCGAAGAGAATCCCGGGCACCACCGCATGTCCGGCGCCGGAGATCCCACTGCCGAGCTCCGCGGCAGTCGCCACTACGTCCTGGGTCAGATTCACCTCCTGCACGGTGTACACCTCGTAGTGCGGCGCACCGCTAATCGAGATGAAGATCCACAACCCGCCCTTGTTCCAGGTCGAATCGCCCGAGGCGCCCGAATCGTATACCTTCTTATAGCCGGCCGTGCTCAGCGCCGTGTTGAAATTGCGAATTAGCTGGGGACGACTCGCGGTCTGGGGATAGCTATAGAAGAGCTTGTCCACTTTACCTTCCACGGTCTTGTCCTGGTCCTTGCCATTCGCCGTCACCGGGAACTTCAACGTGTCGTCCTCAGAATGACTGCAGTTCCCAAGCGAGCTTCCGGGGAAACGGCTGAGGTAGGGCAAGTCTTTGCATCCCTGTTTGTCCTGCTGGGCATACGAGAGGCTCGCGGTCAATATACAGAGAGCGAACGAAACGGCTGTGAGCGAACGGCTTGCAGCGTTGGGCAACATTTTTTTCACGGCGCCTTCTCCACTAGAGTGATCTGAAACCGGCTGGCTGGAAGCTGCGAACGGCAAATGGCATCCCCCTAGATTACCCGAGGCAAACGCTGGAACCTGGAGGCGCTCGAGTCTCGTAGGCTAGACATGCTCGGACCGGAACGCGGAACAAGATCGGCCCAATAAACCTCCCCTCTCTTCATTTCCTCTTCGCACCGCTCTTCACAAGGTGTTCGATTCCAGCCGACTCCAAATCAGAGTCTAGATCAAGACTCGTACCAGCCACTTGTGCCGCGTAATCCGCGATCGCATCGTGCCTTGCTTTGCGCAACTGCTGTCGCAGCCATGGGTCAATCGCCTCGCGCGCCAGAATCGTCGCGGGCACTTGTGCACGCGCGGCTTCCGCTTTGAGATGGCGGTAGGTATCCTCCGGCAGAGGAAGATGGAAGTTTTTCATATCCGTATTCCTGGCATCCAGTGTGCCATAAGCTCATGGCAGGCACTGAGCCATAAATGGATGAGCGGCCGACGTGAACCCGGGTCACCACTGCTCAATCACCGGCCACTGCCTCTCTGTTGTTCCACCGCTAATCGAAATCTCCAACCAGCTACTTGGGGTCGACGCGGCCAAGGGCCTCATCGGTTGCCAACTCCAACTCTTCCATCTCGCTTTGATCCAGATCCCGGATCTTGGCTTGCAACGCCGATTTGGGAATGGCGCGCATCTGAAATGCCAGCGCAACCGAGTCCTCCGGTGGGCCGTCCGCTGACGAGGAGTGAATCAACGCAGCTCCGGCCAGGTTCGCCCGCTCAAGATTCGTCCTGAGGACGACCAGTACTGACTGGAGCGCCGGCGTCAAAACATCACTCTGCCAAATCACGACGGGCCGACGACCGGTCTGTTCGCGAGGCCGATACGCACCGAGGTCAGCCCACCAGACTTCCCCACGCTTCGCGCTCCGTTGAGTCCAGGTCGGCAGCCCACTGAGCTAGTCCCTGCTCAGCCAAGGCAGGGTCGTCCCCGTTCGCGGTCTTCGCAAGCTTTGCCAGGTCCCAGCGACTGGGGTCCGGCCGCCTCACCACAATCAAGTTCACACGCTCGCCCGGACGGAGACCCAGGCGCTCCGCGGGTCGAAGGACACCATCGTCGTATTGGGCTTCCACGACTCTCACCGTCGTGATCGCAGCACGAGGTTGCGACCGGGGAAGACGTGTTCGAGTTCAAGACGTATCCAAGCTGGCCTGCTGTGAACGCTGATCGTCTTGGGCCCCCATCAGCCTAAAACAATGCGGGGATCGGGCGACGTGTTCTACAGATCAGAGATGCGGGACACACGAGCACGAGAACAAAGCGGCACCTACACGGCGTCGGCGTGCCGTCGAAAGAAGGTTCACGATGGGCTATCATTGCCGGCAAGATGAGCCACCGAATATTTGACGCCTCCGACGCCCAACTGGATGAAATGCTGAGGGATAAGCTCGCCTCCCAGCTTCAAATCGAATTGGCTTCGAACGAGCTGCAAAGACGGCATCTGATCCATATCGGAAAAGAGACGGAACGCTTGGTCAGCGCCACAAACAAATTGGTAACTCTATCGAGAGGTTGGAAGGGCTAACAGTTAAGCTAAACGTGCTGACAGTAGTATTGATCGTTCTAACCCTTCTCGCCGCTATCGTCCCCATTGCGATTGAGGTTTGGCACGCCCATCACGAACCTCAAACTGCGCCGCCAACACTGCGAGCGATACAAGAGTAGCGTGCGCATTTCGGCGTGGCCCGAGTCCACGACGACCTTGTCGCATATGGGCCGCAACACGCCGAGGTCCCAGCCCCGCTGTTTCCTAGGGATCAAATTGGATAGACCAATGGGGATTCCGTTGAGCGCATTTTGCGCCGAAGCAGCGCCGCGGAACGCGAGCAACGAAACGGCCAACAGAAGCGCGTGCCCTTTGATCGTCATCCCCACATTCTATGCCGCGCGCGGGGGCGCTTCAGATCTATGCCGCTATTGAACGGCGATGACCACTTGATCGGTGGTGGTGATTCCACCCGAAACGAGTTGAAGCGGGATGGAATTGCCGGCGGAAACCTGAGGCACCAGGAAGTTGACCTGATTGACGCCGGGGAACTGCGGGGTCATGCCGGAGAAAAGCACGGTAGCGTTTACGTTGCCGACCAGCACCTGCGGCACGGTCAGAGTGTGACTCAAAGTAGTAGTGCCCGCCGCGGCGCCATCTTGCACTGGGTTGTCCAGCGGCCCGAGGCCGTTGGCGTAGAGAATCAGCGCGTCGCCGATGTTCGCCGGATGGGTGGTGATTCCGGGAATCGCGCCAGGAGGAGCGGCGACGGAACCATCGCTGTTGTTCACGGCAACGGCATAGCCTGCGCCATTGGGAATGCTAAAGATGCCGGGACCGATCGCCGCAAGCGGCACCGAAACCGCGGACGAGACCACTCCGTTGCTCTTCACCACGACGTTGACCGAGCCGGTGGTCGCGCCCGCAGGCAGAGCTTCCCAGGGCATCTGCGCGTTGACTTGTCCGCCGGAGACGAAGAGCAGCGGGGCCTGGATGCCGTTGAAGGTGACGGACGTGTTGTTGATTTGGTCGGAAAGGGGGATGGTATCGCCAGAAACGGTGGCGGTGGAAAGCGAAGTGCCGAAGATCGCAACCAAGCCTCCGGGCGCGACGGGCTGGCCGACCGCGAAGCTGGCGGCGTTGATCACGCCCCCGTTCGACACCACCGGCTGAGCAAGGGCGCTGCCCAACAAGACAGATATCCCGGCTGACAATTTCAACAGGCGCACGCTACGACCTCCCGAATTGTGAGACTCAGGGAAGCGCGCCGCCGGAACGCAGGACTTGCGCAAGCGTCGAGGCGACCTCCGGGTCCCGGCCGGCGTTCAGCTCGATGGCACGGCCGGCCTCCAGCGCCGCTTCCGGGGCGCGACCCTCCGTGGAAAGGAGTCTCGCCAAGATCCACCTTGGTTTGTACCAGTTGGGCGCGGCGTCGATGGCAGCCCGGAGGGCGTATTCCGTGCCGGAGGCGTCGTTTCGCGCCGCGGCCAGGACGGCGAGATTGAACCAGGCGTTTTGACGTTCCTCGGGCTGATGAGTGGCCCGCGTGGCCGCGCCAGCGGCGATCTGGCTGTAATAGATTTTGGCGATAGCGGCAGATGAGTCCATCGCGATCTTGGACCATCGGCGCGAAAAATATAGATCGGCGGTAACGCCTGCATTCGGGCGGCTGAGCGCGGCGCGATACGCTTGGACCGCGCCGGTCAAATCGCCCGAATCCATTCGTCGCTGCGCTGTTGCGAGCAGATAGTCCTCCGCAACAAGCCGGTATGCACCGATGGTCAACGCGACGGCCCCAGTGACTCCGCCAACAAGAGCCGCGGTACGCCAGAGGCGGGGAATCGTGAGAGCCTCTGGTTCTTCGACGCCGGCTCCGGCCAGGGCGCCGGCGCCTAGGTAGAGGAAGAATGCGGTAGGCGCGATCAGGACGGCGAACTGGTGCGCGACGAGCGTTGCGGCGAGTCCGGGCAAAAAGGCCAATACTGCTGGAAGATTGCGGCTGCGAGCTCGAATTCCGCCCAGGATTCCGGCGAGCACAGCCGCCGCAAGGGCCGAGAAGCCGAGCAAGCCTTCGCGAGTGATAACGTCCAGGGCGAGATTATGGGGCGACTCGTGATAAAAGTCGGGGTAGGCGCGCGCAAGATCTACCGATTCGAATTTGGCGAACTCGGCGGAAAACGCTTCGGGACCGTAGCCGATCA
>JASHRP010000080.1 GCA_030037375.1 Bryobacteraceae bacterium
TGCCGCGCGTTCGGTCCGGTGCTGGTGCATGCCAAGTGCACCCGGCCCTATTCGCATTCGCTCTCCGACGATGAAAAGCTGTACAAACCCAAAGCTGAGCGCGATGCGGAAGCAACACGCGACGCTCTAACGCGGTTCCCGGAGTGGCTGCTTGCCGAAGGCATTATCGACACCAATGGTCTCGAAACGCTGATGGCGGACGCTGACCGCGAGATCCATCAAGCCACCGAACACGCGCTAAAGGCTCCGCCTCCGGTTGCGGGATCGGCGCGGCGGTTTTTGTATTCGGATCGGGTCGACCCTACGGCCGCAGAGTTCGAAACGGAGCCTTTATTCGAAGGCGAGCCACGCACCATGGTGGATGAGATCAACGCCACCCTGCATGAGGAGATGCGGCGCAATCCCAAGATGGTGGTGTTCGGCGAGGATATCGCCGATTGCAGCCGCGACGAATACCTGGGCCACGTCAAGGGGAAGGGCGGAGTATTCAAGGCCACGCTGGGATTGCAAGCCAAGTTCGGCTCGGCGCGGGTGTTCAATACGCCGATCGCGGAGGCGTGCATCGTGGGGCGGGCGATCGGCATGGCGACGCGCGGATTGAAGCCGGTGGTGGAGATTCAATTCTTCGATTACATCTGGCCGGCGACCATGCAGATCAGGGATGAGCTGGCGACGTTGCGCTGGCGTTCGCACAACGGATTTTCGGCCCCGATCGTGATCCGAGTGGCCATCGGCGGATATTTGAGTGGCGGCGCGATTTATCACAGCCAGTGCGGGGAATCGATTTTCACCCACATTCCCGGCTTGCGCGTGGTGTTCCCTTCAAACTCGCTGGATGCCTGCGGCCTGCTGAGGACATCAATTCGCTGCGACGATCCGGTTCTGTTTTTGGAGCACAAGAAGCTGTACCGCGAAGCCTACAACCGTTCGCCGCATCCGGGCGCGGAGTTCCTGATCCCGTTCGGAAACGCGAAGACGGTGAAGCAGGGATCGCGGCTGACCATCGTCACTTATGGCGCGCTGGTGCAGAAGTCCCTGCAAGCCGCGGTGCAGGTGGAACGAAAGAATCCGGATTTATCGATTGAGGTGATCGATCTGCGGACGCTGGCTCCGTACGATTGGGAAGCAGTTCGGGCGTCGGTGGAGAAGACCAGCCGGGTGATGATCGTTCACGAAGACTGCCTGTCTTTCGGTTATGGCGCGGAGATCGCGGCGCGGATCGCCGGGGAGTTGTTTTCGTTCCTGGATGCGCCGGTGGGACGGGTGGCCGCGCAGGATACGTGGGTCGCGTACCATCCGCAGCTCGAATACGAGATTCTGCCGCAGGTGGAGAATATCGTGGCCGAGGCCGAGCGGCTACTGGATTTTTAGCTTGGCGAGCTCGCCCGCGTCCACCGATCCGATTGCGAACTGGCCTTTCTGAGCCCGCGCGGTGGGTTCCCACAGCGGATCGAGAAGCACGTACAAATTGTAGGGAGCGTGGCCGGGCGCGATGTCATTGAAGCATTCGAGCGTAATCGTGTCGTCGCCGATGGTGAATTTGATCGAGCCTCCGCGCACTTCGCCGGACTTGCGGAAATCGAGCTCAGGATGCGGCGCGAGCGATAGAACGTAACGGCCGCGGCCCGGGAGATAGAACCAGATCAACGTTCCTTGCGCGCCCGCGGGACTCCCTATTCCAGTCGATTGCGGCATTCCGTTGAGCGTGATGCGCGGCTGGCGGATTTGCATCTCGGCGTCGGCGGCGGAGAAGTCGCGGGCGGAGCCTTCGACCGTAGGGACGGTGCGCCCGTCAGGCTGAGTTCGGAGAGGCGAGAGAATTGGGGCTCGAACGATTCCCATCGAAGGCCGCACGGCGTAAGGCTGAAGCTGAATCAGGATGTCGTCGAACAGCTTGTCTCCGGTGGCAGGGTCGGAGGCGAGCTCAATGCTGATGAGATCGCCATCGTGCACCGTTCGCGGCTGCGGGAGGGTGATTTCGAGCATGTGCCAGTCCTTGGCGTTCGAGCCGTTGCTGACCGCGGCTTCCATGGGGGTGAGACCGGGCTTGCCGAAGGTCGCGAGGTAGGTTCCGGGCTGTTGTTCCTCCAGCGTGACCTCATAACCGAAGTAGGAGTGGTTAGAGGTATCGGTAACGACGCGGTCGAAAAAAGAGATCCCGGATGCGCTGCGGCCGCGGTAGGAAGCGTGGAGATTGGCGGGCAGGGCGGGAATCGGGGGAGCGTGCCGGAGGGTGGCGGAGAGGTTGCCGATGTTGGTCTGGCGGCCGATGAACGTTTCGGAACCGCTGATGGAGCTCGTGCCTCCGCTGCTCGCGAACGAGCCGGCGCTGGAACTGCCGGAGAAAAAGATTCCTTGCGCCAGCCCGAAAGCGGGCAGACAAACCGCGATTAGACAGGATTTTTTCATCGGCCCTCCCACTTTGGACGCGCAGCCGGGCTAAGGGTCGCGGCCGGAATCGCGAGCAAGCTGATCGTGAATCCAGAAAAGGTGTCCACGGCACAATGGTATCGCCTATAAAGGACGGTGATTCACTGCGGTATTTCAGGGCATTCTTTACATGAATCGCATGGTCAAGGGCCGCCTTAAAGTCGCCCGATGCTCAACAGGCGCGGGTGGGCTCGGCCTTCCCGCCGTTCCACGCAACATTTGTGTTGAGCGGCACACAACAGAAGTGTTACACTTCCCTGTGACAAGCAGCGAACTGAAGCGATGGCTCGAAAAACAGGGATGCCGTTTTGCGTCCGGGAAAGGCGGCCATTTGATCGTTCGGCTCGGTGATAGAAAATCCGTTCTGCCGATGCACGGTAAAAATCACGAATTGCCAGCCGGCACCGTCAACGGAATAAAAAAGGCCTTGGGTCTGAAGTGAGGTTCTGATGACGAAATATCCCGTGACACTCAAACGCGAGGGCTCGAGGGTTCTTGTCGGGTTCCCCGATTTCCCTGATGTTCACACCTACGGGGACGACGAACCAGAGGCGCTTACGCGGGCTGTCGACGCGCTCGAAACCTACCTGATGGCCGTGATTGAGGATAGAGAACCGATCCCGGCCCCGCGGCGCACCAAACGCAGTCAGCGGTCCGTGACCCTCCCTGCCCTGACCGAAGCCAAGTTAGGGCTTTACAGGCAGATGCGCGCCGCCGGGATTGGCAAAGCCGAGCTCGCGCGACGGCTACATTGCCACCTCCCGCAGGTCGACCGGCTGCTCGATCTCGGCCACGGTTCTCGGCTTGATCAGATCGAGCAAGCGCTGCTTGCGGTTGGGAAGCGTTTGACGATTTCATTCGAGGATGCCGCCTGAAAACCGCTGTCTACTCACGCGGCGGCACCGCGTGAGTTTCACAGTCTCATGATCTTGTTTACGAATCGGCCACTGGCTTACGCAAACCGCAATAGGCGCAATCGGAGCGAAACGGGTTGCGCTTCATGGACCAAGGACTACCAGCGAACGGTTTGCCGCAGCGAGGACATGGCCGCTGGTAGAAGCGATCCACAAAGAACACAACGAGGGCACCCGGGATCATCATCACAACCCAGGCGGGATCTTGAGGACCGGTCAACCTGCCTGAAGGAATGATGCCGCGTGAGACCAGCCATGGGATTAGGTATACTCCTGTCGGGATGAAAGAGGCGAACGCTAGTGCCGAAAAAGCAGCAATGACCCAGCGCTTCCGCCACTGTAGCCGGTAGATATCACTGGAATTTGCGCGCGGAGAAGTCATCCGCGGTCCCCTTTTCCGCTCCGCACCAAATTTGCGGCGGGGATGGCGAACAGGCTGATCGAGAACCCGGCGACAACATCCGCAGTATAATGATATCGCCCATAAATCACGGCGATGGAGACCAGGACGGCATACGCGGCCATGCTCCAGCCGATCCAGCGTTTTTCAGGAATCGTTATGAGCAATCCCCAGGCGGCGGAGAAGGCGGAAGAAACGTGCGCGCTGGGAAAGACGCTCGAATGGATGCCGTAGCCGCCGACGATATAAAGATTCACGCGCCGAAGGAACGTCATGACCGTCGGCATATCGGCGGAGGGGAAAAGGACGCGCGGAGGGTCCGAAGGAAAATATGGGAAAAGCGCGTAGGCGCCGAGCGTGCCGGCGAGATACGCGGTCCAGAGCCGATCCGTGCCGTCGCGCCGGCGGGTGAGAATCGCGAGCAGCACGACGGCAGGTCCGATGCCGTAGACCAGAAGGTAGACCAGCTCGAGAAAGCTGGGAAGAAGCCGGCCGGCGCTCTCGATCAGGCCTCGCAGTCCCCAGTCGATCAGCAATTTGTGATCCCATAGCACCCAGACTCTCTCGAGATGTTGGTCGTGCCCGGGCGAAGTGAACCAGTCCATCTCGCGGTACGCGGCCAGGGTTGCAAACAGCGGCGCGAGGTCCCGCGCGATCGGCTTTCGCTTCCACAATCCCACCAGCCAAAAACCGGCGGCGATTCCCACGGCGAGCAGCGAGGTCCGCCACGGGCGCGGGATGTAAAACGGCGCGATCAGCGCGACATAAATGAAATAAGCGATCGCCAGGCGTTCGGAGGGTCGGAAACGCGGCACCCGACCATTGTTTCAAATCCGGCGCTTCAACAGCCGGGTTAGCTGTGGCGGCTTACGTAGAACAGCAGCCCGAGCACAACGATGGGAAGCGCGGCGAGGCAGGCGTAAAGCAGCATTTTGCGCGGCCCAGAGGAGCGGCGCGTGCGCCAATCCCGCAATTCCGAGCGGTCCGATGGCGCGACCTGATCGAGATGGAGCAGATCCCACCCCATCTCATTGGCGCTCGAATAACGGTTATGCGGATCGCGTTCGAGAGCGCGGTAGATAATCTCCTGCAGCGCGGGCGGAAGATCCGGATTTAGCTCGCGCGGAGGAACCGGATGGTTGAGCAACCGGTCGTTCATGATCGCGAAGGCGTTTTCGCCGCGGAAAGGGGGCTGGCCGGTGAGCATCTCGTAAAGAATCGCACCGAGGGCGTAGACATCGCTGCGGGCGCTGCCGCGCTTGCCCTGTATCTGCTCCGGCGAGATGTAGTCCGGCGTGCCCATGATGTTGGAGAACTTGCCGAAGGTCAGACGCCGCGCACCCTCTTCGCCGGCGATGCCGAAATCGATCAGCTTGATGCGATTGTCGGGACCGACGACGATGTTCTCCGGCTTGAGATCGCGATGGATGATGCCGCGGCTGTGGATGTAGTAGAGAGCGTCACAGATCTCGGCCGCGATTTTCACCGACCGCTCAACGCCCAGCTTCCCTTCCCGCGACATGATCTGCCGCAGCAGCGGGCCCTCCACATACTCCATCACCATGTACATTCCGGCGCGATCTTCGCGCGGAAAAACTTTGATGACGCCGGGGTGGTCCAGCTTGCGCCCGATCTCGGCTTCGCGGCGGAAGCGCTCGTAAAACACCGGATCGCTTTCCGCGGCCATCTGCGGAGCTTTGATGGCGACGGGCCGATTCGTGCGCAGGTCGGTGCCTTTGAATACCGAAGCCATGGGGCCTTCGGCGATCAGACCCTCGATGCGGTAATGCTCAATCTGCTCGCCTTCTTTGAGTTTCCCCATTAGCGCTTGACCGGAAATTGCTGATCGAGCGCGAGATTCAGCATCAGCACGTTGACGCGCGGCTCACCGAGGAATCCGAACGTGCGCCCTTCGACGTGAGAATCGACCAACTGCGCCAAAACGCCGGCATCCATGCCGCGAGCCTTGGCCACGCGCGGAACCTGCGCCTGAGCCGAAGCGGGGCTAACTTCCGGATCGAGGCCGCTGGCGGATTGGGTAAGCAAATCCGCGGGAATCGGGCCGTTATAATCGGGATTTTCTTTGCGGAATTTGTCAATATCGCCCTTGACGCGATCTATCAGCTTCTGGCTGGTCGGTCCAAGATTAGAGCCGCTGGAAGCGGTGGCATCGTAGCCGTCGGAGCCGGCCGCCGAGGGCCGCGGATGGAAGTATTCGGGCTTGGCGAAGTTCTGACCGATCAGAGACGATCCGACCACTTTCCCGTCCTTCGTCACCAGACTTCCGTTGGCTTGGTCCCGAAAGAGTACCTGCGAGATTCCAGTGACCACGGCGGGGTACAGCAGGCCCGTGACCACGGTGATTAATAGCGTCGCGCGAAACGCGGGTAAGATTTGTTTCCACATACTGAGTTCTCCTACGCCAAATGAGTCTTCATGCCAGATGCATGAGGGACAGCAGGCGGTCGATCAGCCAGATTCCGGGGAACGGCACCAGGATTCCGCCCACGCCATAGATCAGCAGGTTGCGGCGCAACAGAGCGGCCGCGCCGCTGGGACGATACTTGACACCGCGCAGAGCCAGAGGCACCAGCGCGATGATGATCAGCGCATTGAAAATCACGGCAGCCAGCACCGCACTCTCCGGGCTATGCAGACGCATGATGTTCAGCGCGTTCAATGACGGATAGGTCACCGAGAACATCGCCGGAATGATGGCGAAGTATTTGGCAACGTCGTTGGCGATCGAGAACGTCGTCAACGCGCCGCGCGTGATCAGAAGCTGCTTACCGATAGCCACGACTTCAATCAGCTTGGTCGGGTTGCTATCCAGGTCCACCATATTGCCGGCTTCTTTCGCGGCCATGGTGCCGGTGTTCATCGCGAGGCCAACGTCGGCCTGGGCGAGCGCCGGAGCATCGTTGGTGCCGTCGCCGGTCATCGCGACCAGGCGGCCCTCGCCCTGCTCCTTCTTGATATAGGCGAGTTTGTCGGCGGGGGTTGCCTGGGCGAGAAAATCGTCGACGCCGGCTTCGCTGGCGATGGCAGCGGCGGTCAGGGGATTGTCGCCGGTGATCATCACCGAACGGATTCCCATCTTGCGGAGCTGGCCGATGCGCTCCTTCATGCCGCCCTTGACAATGTCCTTGAGGTGAATCACACCCAGCGCGCGGTTGCCATCGGCGACAGCCAGCGGCGTTCCACCTTGGCGAGAGATCGCGTCGGCGATTTCCTTCAATTGCCCCGGGACGTGGCCGCCCTGGTCCGCGACAAATCGTGAGATCGCTTCGGTTGCGCCTTTGCGCAACTGGCGGCCTTCGATATTGACGCCGCTCATGCGCGTATACGCGGAAAATGGAATGAACTCGGCGTCTTTTTGAGCGACCTCGCGGCCGCGCATGCCGTATTTCTCTTTGGCCAGAACGACCACGGAACGGCCTTCCGGCGTCTCATCGGCGAGGCTGGAAAGCTGGGCCGCGTCGGCCAGCTCAACCGGGTCGATCCCTTTGAGCGTGAGAAATTCGACCGCTTGCCGGTTACCGATGGTGATGGTGCCGGTCTTATCGAGCAGCAAAGTGTTCACGTCGCCGCTCGCTTCGACGGCCTTGCCGCTCATGGCGAGCACGTTGTGCTGCATCACGCGGTCCATGCCGGCGATGCCGATGGCGCTGAGCAATCCGCCGATGGTGGTCGGGATCAGGCAGACCAGCAGCGAAACCAGAACGGCGATGGTCGGCACTGTGCCTGCGCCGCTGCTTGAGACGCTGTAGCTGGCGAACGGCGGCAGGGTCGCGACGGCGAGGAGGAAGATCAGCGTCAAGCCCGCGATCAAAATGTTAAGCGCGATTTCGTTGGGAGTCTTCTGCCGCTCCGCGCCTTCGACCAGCGCGATCATGCGATCGAGGAAGGTTTCGCCGGGGTTGGCGGTGATGCGGACGGTGATCTGATCGGACAGCACGCGCGTGCCGCCGGTGACGGCGCTGCGGTCGCCGCCGGATTCGCGAATCACGGGCGCGCTTTCGCCGGTGATCACGGACTCGTCAACCGTCGCGATGCCGTCGATGACCTCGCCATCGCTGGGAATCAGGTCGCCGGCTTCGACCAGCACGGTATCGCCGGAGCGCAAACGCGATGCGGGCACTTCTTCGGTTACGCGGCCGTTGGCCACGCGCTTGGCCATGGCGTCGGTCTTGGTTTTGCGCAGCGAATCGGCTTGAGCCTTGCCGCGGGCCTCGGCCATCGCCTCCGCGAAATTCGCGAACAGCACGGTGAACCACAGCCACAGAACGATCTGGAAGGTGAAGCCGATCTCGCCGACGCCCCTGATGCCATCGCGGACCAAGAAAACGGTCGTGACAAACGCGCCGACTTCCACCACGAACATCACCGGGTTCTTCCACAGTGTGCCGGGGTTCAGTTTGATGAAGCTGTCCTTGATGGCGCGTTGCAGGATCTCCGGATCGAACAGCGGCCTGGCTCGAACCAGTTTGCGCGGGATTAGCGTCGTCAAATCCTGTTCGCTGAACTGGTTTTCGTCTTTAACGGGCGGCTCGGGTGTGTGTAAGGTCGTCGCCATTTTGTTAGCTCCAAACTCCGCTGTTCACTGCTTGATGAAGGACCGGCATAACCCAGGAGAACAGCTTGCCCGAGTGCATGAGGAAGTGCTCGACGATGGGACCGAGCGAGAGCGCCGGGAAGAAGGTCAGCGCGGCGATCAACACCACCGTGCCCACGAACAAGCCGACGAACAGCGGACCGTGAGTCGGGAATGTACCGCTGGTGACGGGAGTCTTCTTTTTCATTGCCAAACTGCCGCCGATCGCGATCAGCGGAATCATAAACAAATACCGGCCAATCAGCGTCGCCAAGCCGATGGTGAAGTTGTACCAAGGAGTATTGACCGAGATTCCCGCGAACGCGCTGCCGTTGTTTTCGGTGCCGCTGGTATATGCGTAGAGAATCTCGCTGAAGCCGTGCGGTCCGGAGTTGCCAAGGTTCGCTGTCGCGGGGACGCTGGAGGCCGGCGCGGGTTTGGGGTTGCCCGACGCCGGATTCCAATACTGGCTCTTGTCCCAATTGAAAGTGACTACCGAGCTGATCGCGCTGAACACCAGGATGCAAAGCGATGTCGCGATCATGGCCACCATGGCCATCTTCACTTCCTTGGATTCGATCTTCTTGCCGAGATATTCCGGAGTGCGGCCGACCATCAGCCCGGCGATGAACACCGCGATGATGGCGTACATCAGGATACCGTAGAGTCCGGCTCCGACGCCTCCGTAGATCACTTCGTCGGTCTGGAGGTTGAGCAGCGGAATCATGCCAGCAAGCGGCGTGAAGCTATCGTGCATGCCGTTCACCGCGCCGCAGCTCGCGTCGGTAGTCACAGTCGCGAATAAAGAACTCGCGGCGATCCCGAAGCGCGTCTCCTTGCCTTCCATGTTGCCGCCGGGCTGCGCATCGCTGGGGGCGACCTGCAGGCCGAGATTCGTCAGATTCGGGTTGCCGGCCTGCTCAAAGTGGTAAACCACAAAGACGCCGCCGAAGAACATGACGGCGCAGGCCGCGAATATGGCCCAGCCTTGGCGGGTATCGCCCACCATCTTTCCGAACGTATAGGTTAAAGCCGTGGGAACGATGAAGATCAGCAGGATCTGGACGAAATTGCTGAACGGCGTCGGATTCTCGTACGGATGCGCGGAGTTGGCGTTGAAGATTCCGCCGCCGTTGGTGCCCAGCATCTTGATTGCTTCCTGGGAGGCCACCGGGCCTTGCGGAAGAGTTTGGGTAGCGCCCTCCACCGTGGCGACTTTTTCATACGGCTTGAAGTTCTGGATCGAACCGGAGAACACCAGCGTCAATGCAGCCACGATAGCGATGGGCAGGAGAACGTAGAGAACCGCGCGCCACATATCCACCCAAAAATTGCCAATCGCGCTAACCTGCTGGCGCGCGAAGCCGCGCACCATGGCGATCGCCGCGGCGATGCCTACGGCAGCCGACGCGAAGTTCTGTACCGCGAGCGCGGCCATCTGAACGAAGTAGCTGAGGGTCGCTTCGCCCGAGTAGGCTTGCCAATTTGTGTTGGTGATGAAGCTGGCGGCAGTGTTGAACGCCAAGTCGGGAGTCATCGGCGTTGCGCCATTGGGCGCGTGGCCGGTAGAGAAGCCCTGCGGGTTGAAAGGCAACAGCCCCTGCAGCCGCTGGATCAGATAAACAAAAAGGAAGCTCGCCAGACTGAACGCCAGTAAGCTGCCAACGTAGTGCGTCCAGCGCTGCTCGACTTCTTCCTGCACTCCGCAGAGCTTGTAACACAACCGCTCCACCGGACGCAGAACAGGATGCAGCACCGTACGCTGGCCCTGGAAGATCTTCGACATATAGGTTCCCAGGGGTTTCGTGGTCAAAACGAGGATCACGAAGAAAATTGCGATTTGCACTAAACCAATCGTTGTCATGGCGAGCCTCTAAAAGCGCTCCGGCCGAACGAGCGCGTACACCAAGTAGACAAACAGAAAGACGGTCACAACCGCGGCGATAGCGTAGTCCATAATGTCCCTCTTACAGCCGGTCGCAGACCTTGGTAAAGGCCCACGTCAGCACAAAGAAAACCACCGCAATCAGTATGTAAAAAACGTCGAGCATCATATGCTCTTCTCCTTAGCTCTTCTCCCTAGCCATGGCGCGCAACGGAAGACCGTCGCGGCGATTAAATCCAATTGAGCGAAGCGGCCACGGCTTCCTGTCGCGCTCCCCCTCCACGAACAAAACTTTGTGGCCCAGATCCGCCAGCCTGTGAGTGAGGCTGCGTTCACCGAAGGACCACCAGCGGCTTCCCCCGCCGATCACCACCAGGCCATCCGCGCCGAGCGCGGAGTGCAAACCCTCCGCGGGATCGCGGCATAAAACGACATTCACGTCAGCGTCCACGCCGGCCGCGCCGATCGCTTCGAGCGCGCGGTTCGCGGCGACCTCCGGATTAACATCCGGATCATTCAAGTCTCTCCCATATGGGACCACCTGCGGAACGATCACGCGCAGGCGCGCACCCAGCCCCTCCGCCAATTGCGCAGCATAGCGCAACGCGGCGGTAGTTGCCTGTTCCGAAGTGAACGCCACGTTCAAAGCCAGCTCTGCACCGGCCTCGGTTTGCGGACGGTTTTCGGGTCTGGCCGGGAACCCCGACGACGTAGTCTGAATCCGGCTCATAATTTCTCTTCCCCCTTCATTACCTACGGTAGGTGACGAAGTCTAAGGATGTCCTTAGGTTTACCTAAAAACTGACTATTTCCTAAGCAAGTCATAAGCATGTGAGTGGCCCTTCCGCCCGAGCCGCTGGCGGGTTGACGTTTCCCAGCGGCGGCCGGGTTTCGGCGCGGCGTCCACAAAACAATATCTCGCCCTCCCGTTCCGCTCACGATGGCTTCCTCGCTTCACGGGGAATCGCGAAGAAGAATGTGGCGCCCTTGCCTTCCTCGCTCACGACCCAAATGCGTCCGCCGTGCGCCTCGGCGGCTTGCCTGGCGATCGATAAACCTAGCCCCGTGCCGGGCGCGTGAAGCTTGGATTCCTCGGCTCGATAAAAGCGCTCGAAGATTCGCTCTTGTTCCGCAGGCGGAATCGGAGTGCCCTCGTTGTGAACGGATATGACGACTTCGCCCGACTGCTCCTTGACGGAAATCGCCACCGGCGATCCAACGGGTGAGTATTTCGCCGCGTTTTCGACCAGTTGTCCCACCCCGATGGAGAGCAGCTCCCGGTCCGCACTCACGGTCAGATCCGGAGGCTGAACCGAGATATGCAGCGGACGCCCGCGCAGTTGTTCCCCGTACCCCGCCAGGACTTCCTCAATCAGCGTGGCGATTGACAACCGGCTGGGATGGAGTTGCGCGTGGTCGATTCTGGCCGCCTGCAACAGGCGCGAGGTAAGTTGGCTCAGCCGCTCAGATTCCTGGTCGATCAGGCTTAGCATTTCCAGATCCTGCGGCGGACGGGGTCCGGTTTCGAGCAAGCCAGTACTGGCTGCGCGAATCACGGTGAGCGGAGTCTTGAAAGCGTGGCCGAGCGCATCCAGAACCGCAGTGCGCAGCTCTTCGCTTTGGCGGGCGGCTTGGGCGCGGCTTTCGGCATCGAAGGATCGAGCTCGCTCCAAGGCGGTCGAAGCGAGGGAGGCGATCGCATCGACGGTAGCGTGGTCCAAATTGCCGCCGCTGATGACAAGCTCGGCAATGGGACCGGAGGGAGGTCCCAGTACCCGCTTGGATGTTGTTTTCGGGACCACGGAGCCGGGGGGATGGACGGTGGCGTGGATATGGAAGATTTCGTGAATGAGCGCCTCAATACCCGGGCCCGCGGGTTTGCGGCGGTCAAGCAGGAGGAGCCGGCGGCTCAACTCGTAAAGGCGCTCGACCAGCAGGCGATGCCGCGCCTCGATCTTCGCTTGCGCTTTCGCGCTGGTCGAAAGCCGGCTCACGACGAGAGCAGTAACCTCAAATGCGCCGAGCGCCACCCAATTCTGCGGATCGGCGACGGCCCACGTCAGCACCGGAGGCACGAAGAAGTAGTTCAAGCACATGGCCGCCACGATCGAAATGACGGTGGCTTCCCGGAAACCGAAGGACATCGCCAGGAAAACTACGACCAACAGGTAGAGAAAACCGGTGCTGGCGACGTTCAGTCTGAGGTGATAGGCGAAGTAAGTGAGGGCAGCGATGATAGCCGTCCCCGCCAGCACCGCGAGCAACGACCGGGAACTGTTATGCATGCGGGGACCGTCGTTGCTTGGGCGGTCTTGGTCAAACTCCAGGCCGCGATTCAATGCGGCTCCCGCCGCGCTCATGCCTTTGGGTGGAGCAATCGCCTCGCCAGGCTTTTTGACGATACATTCACGAATTTGTGCCGCTCCGACGGTAATCTGGGCTATTTGGCCGAGCCTGCGCCCTTTCGCCCAAACGGATCACCACGGTGTCTTTTTCGGTCCGAACCACCATATTACTCCGATGCCGGCGGTGTTTTGCTCGCGTTTAAGGACATTCAGCAGCGTGGTGTAAAACTGGGTTGGTTCGAAAGATCGCGTCTCCATTCCTCGCGGAGCAGAAAACCGTCGAGGATCCTCTGCTCCAACGCAAGCGTGTAGCGCGCATAACCGGCCCCACCCCAGGTCACCGCGGGCGCCGTGTTGGTGTAGAGGCGCTCGAGCTCACGGGGCCGGCAGGCAAAAGCGGTATCCCAGCCGCGGCTCGGTGACCAGATACCGCGGCTTGGCGGGATCGGGCTCGATTTTCTTGCGGATCTGATTTACGAAGACGTGCAGGTACTCGACCTGGTCGCCGTAATCCGGCCCCCACACGGCTTGTAGCAGGCGAGTATGCGGGATCGGAACGTTGGGCGTGGCCACCAGAACTTGAAGCAGGTCGAACTCCTTGGGAGTGAGTCGAACCTCGTTGCCTCTTACGATGACTCGATGGGCGGGAAAGTTGATGGTCACGCCGTCGAACTCGACCACCTGGGCGGCGCTGGACGCGGCCACGGGAACGCGGCGAAGGTTGGCTCGGATGCGCGCCAGGAGCTCCGTCATTCCGAATGGCTTGGTCACGTAGTCGTCGGCGCCTGCGTCGAGGCCCGCGACCTTGTCCTGTTCCGCATTGCGGACGGTGAGCATGATGATCGCGGCTTCGCTGACCGCGCGGATCTGGCGGCACGCTTCGAGACCGCCCATCCCCGGCATGTTCACGTCCAAAAGGATCAGATCGAAGCGTTCCTCGCGGATCTTGAGCAGCGCCTCTTCGCCGCTGCGTGCGTCGGAAACCACGTAGCCCTGGGCGGTCAAGGCCGTGCGCAAGACGCGGCGGATCTGCGGATCGTCATCGACTGCCAGGATTTTGGATGGCGCGACGCTCACGGAACCGCCACCGTTTCCGTGACATCCGCGACGGGCAAGGTGAAGGAGAACCGCACGCCGGAGCCATCCTGGCTCTCCGCCGTAAGCTGGCCGCCATGCGTGGCGACGATGTCGCGCGCGATGGTCAATCCCAAGCCGGTGCCCGGAATCCTGGCTCGAACGTCCCTGCCGCGATAGAACTTTTGAAAAATGGCGCTCAATTCGTCCGGGTCGATTCCCGGGCCGTCGTTTGAAACATGCACCACTATATTGTCCTCCAATCGTTCCGCGGAAATGCCGATCGCCGCGGAGGGTGACGCGTATTTGAGTGCATTATCCAGAAGCAGGCGCAGCACCAAGGTGATCAGCACCGGATCCGCATTGGCCTGAGGCAGATCGGAAGGAATCGAGATACGAATATCGCGGCCTTCGCAGAATCGCTTGAGTTGCTCCAGAACTTCCGTTACGACGGCCGGAATCGAGACCGGCTGACGGCTCAACTTGACGTGTCCGGCTTCGATCCGCGCCAGTTCGACGGTCCGGTTCAGGAGCGTGGTGAGCCGATCCGCTTCTTCGTCGGCTACCGTGAGCAGCTCCCGCTCCGCCGGATCTCGGCCAGGGCCCGCCAACACTGAAGTGATGGCGGCCTTGATGGACGTGAGGGGGGTCTTGAATTCGTGCGCCAGGGCGTCCAGCAGAGTAGCTTTGAGCTGCTCATTCTGGCGCGTGGCCTCCGCGCGATTGGCCAGTTCCTGCGCCCGCGCGCGTTCGAGAGCGATCGCGCCCAACTGGGCGACGGACTGCAACGCGGTTTCCGAAAGCTCCGCGCCGACCACCCCCAAGCTTCCCAGCACTCGGCCTCCCAGGCGTACCGGCCAAATCGAAGTCTGCCGGCTCAATGAGGACCACGCGGATTCGTTGCGCGCGGCATCCCGCAATTGGTCCTCGGAAAGAGTGGTCTGAGGTCCGCCCCGGTGGACGGTGTCGGCCGCGCGATCGTACAGGGCGACTTCAGGCACGTGAAATACTTGCGCGATGCTCTGCGCGACGTGCGCGCCGACGGTGCGCTGATCGTCGCCGATCATGAGGGCGCGGCTGAACTCGTATACCTGTTCCATTTCACGGCGGCGGGCGCCAGCTTCATCGGCGCGGCGGCGGGCTCGCGCGGAGAGCTCACTGGCCGTGACGGCCGTAATCAGGAAGCAGAACAGGGCGACCCAGTCCTCGGTCACTCCAATGGTGAATTGAAGAATCGGCGGGAGAAAAAAGAAGTCGTAGCACAACACGGAAACGAACGACGCCAGGATCGCCTCCGGCAGACTGCCCTGGGTGGCGATTCCCAAAATCGCCAGCAAATACGTGAATCCGGCCGCGGAGCTGTTGAAATGAAGCAGCCGGAAATCCACGGCCGTAACGGCGGCGATTAACGCCAACGCGCCCCCGAATCGAAGTAGTTGTCTCACGCGAATCTCTATTCTAGACAACGCCGGCCTTAAATGTTCCCTTGAGGCAGACGCATGCGAGAATACAGCGAAATAGGCATTTAGTAGACTTAATCGTATGTCGACCGTGTCCCGCTTGTCGCCGGAAGAGCTTTTGCGGCGGGTGCAAGCCGAAGAAGAGTATGAGCGGAGGGGCCGTCTCAAGGTTTTTCTCGGCTACGCGTCCGGCGTTGGGAAGAGCTTCCGCATGCTGGACGAAGGCCGGCGCCGGAGGGAACGCGGGCAGGATGTGGTGGTCGGCGCGATTCAGCCCAAAACCTCGGCCGATCTCGAAAAGCTGCTGCGCAAGCTGGAGGTGATCCCGCTCAAGAGCGAGGATGGCGTTGCGTACATGGACGTCGAAACCATCCTAAAGCGTCGCCCGGCGGTCTGCCTGGTGGATGGGCTGGCTTACGACAACCCGCCGCCGCGGCCGAACGCGCACCGCTGGCAGGACGTGGAGCAATTGCTGCAGGCGGGCATTGCGGTAATTACCAGCGTCAACCTTCAATACGTCGAAGAGCGTCGCGAGCAAGTGGAGCGCATTCAAGGCAAAAGAGTGAGCGTCACCGTTCCGGAGAGCTTCCTACTGACCGCGGACGAGATTGAGGTGGTCGACGCGCCCTCTGAATACTGCATGGTGCAAGCGAAGGACGGTCAAACGGTATCGGCCGGGGAGCTCGACCAGCGCTTGTCGCAACTGCGTGAGATCGCTTTGCTGCTGGCCGCGGACGTGGTCGACCGCCAGCTTGAGAATTATTGCGAGCGCAGCGGCGTGGGACAGGCTTTCGGCACGCAGGAGCGCATCCTTGTCTGCATGACTCCGCGAGCGAACGGGCCGCGCATGATAGAACGCGCGCGGCTGGCCCGCGACCGCTTCCATGGAGAACTGTTCGTCGCCTATGTCGGCCAGCCCGATCTGAGCGCGGACGACCAGAAGGCGCTGGAGCGGAACTTGGCCGTCGCGCGCGAAGCCGGCGCCCGGGTTCAAATGCTGGAGGGCCCCGACCCGGTTGCGGCGATTCTTCAATTCGCGCGCGAGCACCGCATCACCCAGATCTACGTCGGCCACAGCCCGCCGCAAGGTTGGTTATCTCGATTCCGCAAGACCAACGCCGACCGGCTGATTGAAGCCGCCGAAGGAATGGATGTCAAGCTCATCCCCCAGTGAACCTTCCCTGAACGGCTCGCCCGATGGGGCGCCGCGCGGCAAGCTGAAGGTGTTCTTGGGCTATGCCGCCGGAGTGGGGAAAACTTACAAGATGCTTCAGGAAGCCCAGGAGCGGCGGCGCGAGGGCTGCGACGTCGTAGTGGGTTATTTCGAGCCCCACGGCCGGTCCGACACCATCGCGCAACTGGAGGGTCTGGAGGTAATTCCGCGCCGCGTGATCGAATACCGCGGCACCAAATTCGAGGAGATGGACGTGGACGCGATTCTGGCCCGCCATCCTGAAGTGGCGGTCGTGGATGAGTTTCCGCACACCAACGTGCCCGGGTGCCAGCGCACCAAGCGCTGGGAAGACGTGCTGGTGCTGCTGGACGCGGGAATCGACGTGCTGACCACGATGAACGTCCAGCATCTGGAGAGCCTGAACGATCAGATCCACCAGATCACCAATGTTCGCGTGCGCGAAACCGTGCCGGATTGGGTGGTGCAGCAAGCGAGCGAAGTGGTCATGATCGACCTGACTCCGCGCGCGCTGCTCAATCGGCTGGAGCGGGGCGTTGTGTATAGGGCGGAGAAAGCCCGGCAGGCAAAGGAAAATTTCTTCAAGGAATCGACGCTCGGCGCTTTACGCGAGCTCGCGCTGCGGCAAACCGCCTACGAAGTGGAGCACCGTCACGGCAAGGCCGCTGAGTCCGAAG
This sequence comes from Bryobacteraceae bacterium, assembly GCA_030037375.1. Taxonomy (GTDB): domain Bacteria; phylum Acidobacteriota; class Terriglobia; order Bryobacterales; family Bryobacteraceae; genus Palsa-187. The sequence continues at coordinate 16,972 of JASHRP010000080.1, forward strand.
CGGAGGCAGGGAGCGTTCGCACGGCGAAATCCGCCGAGACCCTGCTGGTTTACATTACAGCCGAACCCTCTGCGGCGGCGTTGATCCGCCGCGCCCGGCGCGCCGCGGATTTCTTCCACGCGGAATGCTGGGCCGTCGCGGTATCGCCAGGCTCAGGACTGGAAGGCTTCCCGCAGCCGGACCGCGAAGCCGTGGAAAAACATCTGAACTTCGCGCGCAATCTGCATCTCGAGACACGGGTGCTCGAAGGCCCGGACCCGGCGGCGGAGCTGGTGCGCTTCGCGCACGATCGCGGCGTCACGCAGATTTATCTGGGCCGCGAGCACGGCCAGCGGTCGCTGCCATTCGCGGCCGATCTCACCAAGCAAGTGGTTCGTCACGCGCGTGACGTTGAGATTACGATCGTCGCCGAGCGCAAGCCGATGTAACCCTATTTCGCCGGGGTACGTTAGCATTTACAGGGAGACATGCGCAGAGTTATGTCCAAAAAATGGCTCCTGATTTCCATCCCGGCCGCGTTGTTGATGGCGGCCGATAATCCTTCGACGCCGCCCGCGTGGGCGAATAAGCAGGTGGCGGAATGGAGCGATGACGACGCCAAGCAGGTGCTGGCTGACTCCGGCTGGGTGAAAACGATGACGCCCACCATAAGTCACGGAAATCAGGACAACAACGGCGGTTATCCGCAGCGCAATGTGGGGTTCGGAGTGCCTGGCTTGGGCTTTCCAGGAGGAGGCGGCATGGGCCGCCGGGGAGGCATGAACCGCTATCCTCAGCAAAATCCGGATCAGAGCAGCACGCAGCAGACTGCGCCAAAGTTGACTCTTCGCTGGGAAAGCGCGCTGCCGATTCGGGAAGCGGAGCTGAAGACCAAGGACAACAACGCTCCCACGCTAGAAGACGAGAGTCACTATGCGATCGCGGTCTATGGCATTCCGCTCACTATGCTCAAGAGCGACTTCAAGAGCCAGGCCGACGATTGCAAGAAAAAATCCACGCTGAAGCGCGACGGCAAGAAAGATATCAAGCCTTCAAGCGTTCAGGTGTTGCGGCGCGAGGATGGTCCCGTGGTGCTGTTCCTGTTTCCGCGCAAGGACGAAATCACTGCGGACGACCGCCGCGTCGAATTCGACGCCGAGATCAACCACCTGTCTCTGACGCAGTCCTTCTACCTCGAGGACATGTCGTATCAGGGCAAGACCGAGCTCTAAGCCCACGCCAACACGGCCGCGACAAGCCGTCCGCGCGCATTATCCTCGATATAATAGCTGAGACTTCAGGAGGGTATTCGTGCGATTTCTGGTAATTGCTATGCTGGCCGCGCCGGCGTTCGCCGCGGACGCGGTCGGTCAAATTTACGATCAGCAGGTTAGTTCGATTGAGCGCGAAGTGCTCGCATTGGTGCAGGCGATGCCGGCGGATAAGTTCGACTTCGCTCCCACGAACGGAACGTTCAACGGAGTCCGCACGTTCGCGCTTCAGGCTCGGCACGACGCGACAGTGATCTGGCAAGTCTCGGCGTCAGTGCTGGGCGAGCGAAAGCCCCCAGTGGATACCGGAGCAACCGACAACGGTCCCGACAGCCTCAAGACGAAAGACCAGATCGTCGAATACTTCAAAGGCGCGGTTGCGTACGCGCACAAGGCGATGAGCTCACTCACGCAGCAGAATATGCTGGATCAAGTGCCGTCGCCCTTCGGACCCGGCATGACCACGCGCTTGGCATCTGCCGCGTTCCTGGGATTGCACAGCTACGATCACTACGGCCAAATGGTGGTGTACGCAAGGATGAACGGCGTGATCCCTCCGGCGAGCGCGCCGCGAGGTCCGGCTCGGGGAGCCCAGTCCGGAGCGAAGCCGGCTCCCAAGGCAAAGCAGTAACTGATATGATCACCGTCTTACGGATAAGGTGATTTAAAGTATGCGATCGATTCTGGTTTCCACGTTGATTCTCTCCGGCCTGCTTTTCTCAAGCTCGGCGCTGGCGCAGACCGGGACCGTAGCGTCCTTGACCGCGGAGCAGGCGCGCGGCAAAACGATCTTCGAGAACAAGGGAAACTGCACGAGCTGCCATCGCATCAAGGGCGTGGGAGCGCGAACGGGGCCGGATTTGAGCGAGGTGGGCGCGCGGCGGCCGGAACAGCTCCAGACCAAACTGATCAATCCGGATGCCGAGATCAACGCCGCGAACCGGCCCTATCGAGTCGTGCTGAAGGATGGCACGGTGGTGAACGGCCGCCTGCTCAATCTCGACACGTTTACCGTGCAATTGATCGACGACAAAGAAAACCTGCGCAGCTTCGTCAAAACCGACGTTCGCAGCTACGCGTTCGTGGATAAATCGCCGATGCCTTCTTATAAGGACAAGCTCAGCGATCAGGAGATCTCGGACGTGGTTGCTTACTTGAGCTCGCTTCGTCCCCCTCCTGGGCAGGGACGTGGAGGGCGCGGAGCCGCCGGCGCCGCTCCAGGCGGTGCTCCTCTGGCAGCTCCACCCGCGGCGGGCCGAGGTCCGGCGACTCCTGCGACGGTCGATCATCCGAATTAACCGGTTCTGATTCGGTTCCAGGAGCAAGGGCGCAGCAACATCTCCGGCTATCATGGAACCAGATGGCCGCCAGCACGCATAAGCCTCTAGTCGCGCCCGCCGATATCCCGCGCCGCGCGCGATTCCAAGCCCGGCGCACGGAGAACATCGTCGAGAGCGTGATCCGCGAGATGACGCGGCTTTCCGCCCAGCACAACGCGGTGAACCTCGCGCAGGGTTTTCCCGACTTCCCCGCCCCGGACGTTATCAAACGCGCGGCGGCGGACGCCATCTCCGCCGACGTAAATCAATACGCAATCACCTGGGGCGCGAAGCCGCTCCGTGACGCGATTGCGGCAAAATACCGGCGGCATTACGCGCTGGATCTCGATCCGGAGCGCGAAATCACGGTTTGTTGCGGGGCGACTGAGGGCATGATCGCATCATTGCTCGCGGTGACCAATCCCGGCGACGAAATCATCATCTTCGAG
>JASHRP010000721.1 GCA_030037375.1 Bryobacteraceae bacterium
ATCGGCGGGCCCGAAGGCGGCCATACCTCCATCCACCCGCAGCTCGGAACCTTGGACGATTTTCGCCATTTTGTCGAAGCCTCGAAAAGAAACGGATTGGAGGTCGCGCTCGATATCGCGTTTCAGGCGACGCCGGATCATCCCTGGGTGCGGGAACATCCATCCTGGTTTCGCAAGCGCCCGGACGGAAGCATCCAATACGCGGAAAACCCTCCCAAGAAATACCAGGACATTTATCCGCTCGATTTCGAAACGGAGGACTGGAAGGCCCTGTGGGAGGAATTGCGGCAGGTTTTTGCGTTTTGGATTGGCCAGGGCGTTCGCATCTTTCGCGTGGACAATCCCCACACCAAGCCGTTCCCGTTCTGGGAGTGGGTGATCGAAGAAATCAAACAGAAGCACCCCGATGTGTTGTTCCTGGCAGAAGCGTTCACCCGCCCGCATGTGATGTACCGCCTGGCGAAGCTTGGGTTCTCGCAATGCTACACGTACTTCGCGTGGCGCAACACGAAACAGGAGATCATCGATTACTTCACGGAGCTGACGGGCACCGAGGTTGCCGAGTATTTCCGCCCGAATCTTTGGCCCAATACGCCGGACATCCTGCCGGAATTTCTGCAGACGGGGGGAAGGCCCGCCTTCATGCTGCGGCTGATTCTGGCCGCGACGCTGGGATCGAGCTACGGCATCTACGGTCCCGCGTTTGAATTATGCGAAAACGCGCCGCGGGAGGCGGGCTCCGAGGAATATCTCAACTCGGAGAAATATGAGCTGAAGCATCGCGATTTGAACTCGCCCGGAAGCCTCAAAAGCCTGATCGCCCGCATCAATCGCATCCGGCGCGAGAATCCGGCGCTTCAGACCAACGAGACGCTGCGCTTCCACGCCTCGGATAACCCTTTTGTCATCTGCTTCAGCAAGGCGAGCCCGGATTTGTCGAATGTGATCATCGTGGCGCTGAACCTCGACGCATTTCATGCCCAGCGGAGCTGGTTGGATCTGGATCTCATGGCTTTCGGCGTTCCCGCGGACCGGCCCTTTCAGGCTCATGATTTGTTAAGTGACGCGCGCTTCCTCTGGCAAGGCTCGCGAAATTTTGTGGAGCTGACTCCGGAGAGCCTGCCCGCGCATATCCTGCGTGTGCGCAAACGGGTCCGGTCGGAGAAAGACTTTGACTACTATCTTTGAAAACGGAGGTGTTGGCTGAGCACCGCCTTCCTTAGCGATTTCGACTTACATTTGCTTGCCGAGGGCGAACACTATCGCGCCTTCGATAAGCTTGGTGCACACCTGATCCAGTTCGAGGGAACGAAGGGCGCGCGGTTCGCAGTCTGGGCTCCAAATGCGGAGCAGGTATCGGTGATCGGGTCCTTCAACAATTGGAATCGCGAAGCCAACCCGATGCGGTCTTCCGATGCGGGCATTTGGTCAAGCTTCATCCCTGGGATTGAGCAGGGAACGCTGTACAAGTATCACGTGCGGTCCCGCTACGGTGGCTACACCGTGGACAAGGCCGACCCGTATGGGTTTGCCGCCGAAATCCGCCCGCAAACCGCTTCGCGAGTTTGGAACATCGACAACTACGCTTGGGGTGACGCCGGCTGGATGTCGAACCGGCACATCTCTAACGGCCTCAGCGCGCCGATATCCATTTACGAGATGCACCTGGGCTCCTGGCGGCGCGTACCGGAAGAAGGCAATCGCTGGCTGAGCTATCGCGAAATGGCGCCGCTGCTGGCTCAATATCTTCATGACGCTGGTTATACACACCTGGAGTTCCTGCCCGTGATGGAGCATCCATTCGATGGTTCCTGGGGTTACGAGACCATCGGATACTATGCGCCCACTAGCCGGTTCGGCACGCCGACCGACTTCATGTACCTGATCGACTATCTGCATCAGCGGGGGATCGGAGTGATTCTGGATTGGGTGGCGGCGCATTTTCCCAAAGACGAGGCTGGACTCGGCTACTTTGACGGAACCCATCTCTATGAGCACGCCGATCCCAGGGTGGGTGAGCATCCGGATTGGAATACGCTCATCTTCAACTACGGCCGGCGCGAGGTGAAGAATTTCCTCATCGGCAATGCGCTCTTTTGGCTGGATAAGTACCACATTGACGGTCTAAGGGTTGATGCAGTTGCGGCGATGCTGTATCTCGATTACGGACGGCGTGAAGGGCAATGGTTGCCCAACCGGTTTGGCGGCAAAGAGAATCTTGAAGCTATCCAGTTTTTGCGCGAATTGAATCAGCACGTCTATGCCGCGTTTCCGGATGTCATGACGATCGCCGAGGAGTCCACCGCCTGGCCCCAAGTCTCGCGCCCTATCTATGTCGGCGGCTTGGGCTTCGGGTTGAAGTGGAACATGGGCTGGATGCACGACATGCTGGACTATATCTCGAAGGACCCGGTTTTCCGGGCGTACCATCACAACCGGATCACGTTCAGCCTGATATATGCTTTCACGGAGAATTTCATCCTGCCCTTCTCTCATGATGAGGTGGTCTATGGCAAGGGCTCAATGATCGGCAAGATGCCTGGGGATGAGTGGCGGAAGTTTGCCAACCTACGGCTGCTCTATGGGTTCATGTTCGGCCATCCCGGCAAGAAGCTCCTGTTTATGGGCGGCGAATTCGGGCAGTGGGCGGAATGGAATCACGACACGAGCCTGGACTGGCACCTGCTGAATTCCCCGGCGCATTCGGGCCTGCTTCGCTGGGTCCGGGATTTGAATACGCTCTATCGAGCGCAGCCCGCGTTATTCGATCTTGATTTCGCCCCGGAGGGCTTTGAGTGGGTGGATTGTAACGACTTCCAGCGCAGCGTCATCAGCTTTATCAGGCACGGTAAGGACCGTGAGAACATGCTGCTGTTCGTGTGTAATTTCACACCGGTGCCACGGGCGAATTACCGCGTAGGCGCACCGCTCGAAGGCCGCTGGAGGGAAATCTTGAATAGCGATGCGCCGTTGTACGGCGGCAGCGGTCAGGGAAACGAAGGCGGCCTGGAGGCGGTTCCGTTGCCGATTCACGGCCGGCCTTTTTCCTTGAATATGACCCTTCCTCCGCTCGGCCTACTAGTATTCAAGTGCGAGGATGGCGTTAGTCCCTGGGAACCGAAGCAATAATTACGCAAAGGCGGGCCGGCAGCGGCGCGGATGATCCGCTATGGTATAAGGACGCGGTCATCTATGAACTGCACATTCGTGCGTTTCACGACAGCAACAACGATGGCATCGGCGATCTTCCCGGCCTGACCGAGAAGCTGGATTACCTCCGCGATCTGGGTGTTTCGTGCATATGGCTGTTGCCCTTTTTCCCCTCGCCCTTGAAAGACGACGGCTACGACATCGCGGACTACATGAACGTCCATCCGATGTACGGCACCATGGACGATTTCAAGACGTTCCTCGACGCGGCGCATCAGCGCGACTTCCAAGTACTGATCGAGATGGTCATCAACCACACCTCCGACCAACACGCATGGTTCCAACGCGCCAGGCAAGCCCCTCCCGGCTCTCCAGAGCGCGATTTCTACGTGTGGAGCGACACCGATCAAAAGTTTCGAGACGCCCGCATTATCTTCAGCGACACGGAGAAATCGAACTGGACTTGGGATCCGGTGGCGCGGGCGTACTATTGGCACCGGTTCTTCTCGCATCAACCCGATTTGAACTACGACAATCCGAAAGTGCTGGAAGAGGTCATGAAGGTGATGCGGTATTGGCTCGACTTGGGTGTCGACGGGCTGCGGATTGACGCGGTTCCGTACCTAGTGGAACGCGAAGGCACCAGTTGCGAAAATCTGCCGGAGACCCACGCGGTCGTCAAGAAGTTGCGCGCCGAAATCGATGCGCAATACTCAAGCCGCTTGCTGCTGGCGGAGGCCAACCAATGGCCTACCGACGTGCGGCCTTACTTTGGCGATGGCGACGAATTCCACATGGCTTTCCACTTCCCCTTGATGCCGCGCATTTACATGGCCTTGCGCCAGGAAGACCGGATGCCCATCACCGACATCATGGCGCAGACGCCGCCGATCCCAGAGACCTGCCAGTGGGCATTGTTTCTGCGCAACCATGACGAGCTGACACTCGAGATGGTCACCAACGACGAGCGTGATTACATGTACCTGGCCTATAGCGCCGATCCGCGAATGCGCTTGAACCTGGGCATTCGCCGAAGGCTCGCGCCGTTAATGGACAACAACCGCCGGCGTATCGAATTGCTTCACAGTTTGTTGTTTTCCTTCCCCGGCACCCCGGTTATTTATTACGGGGATGAGATCGGCATGGGAGACAACATTTACCTCGGCGACCGCAACGGGGTGCGAACGCCGATGCAGTGGAACAGCGACCGCAACGCCGGATTTTCGCGCGCGACGCCGGCCAAGTTGTACAGCCCGGTGGTGCTCGATCCGGTGTGGGGTTACGAAGCCGTGAATGTCGAGGCGCAGCAAGGCGATCCGTCTTCGCTTCTGAACTGGATGCGCAACATGATCGCGCTGCGCAAGATCTTTCAGGTGTTCGGCCGCGGCTCGCTCGAATTTCTGACGCCGTCGAACCGCAAGGTGCTCGCCTATGTGCGGAAGTACGACGGTGAGCAGGTTTTGTGCGTCGCGAATCTTTCGCGTTTCGCGCAACCCGCCGACTTGGATCTCTCTGCTTTGGATGGCATGACGCCAGTAGAGATGTTGGGGTACACCGAGTTTCCTCCCATCACGCGTCAGCCTTACCGCATGACGCTGGCTCCTTACGAGTTTCTGTGGCTGGAACTGCATCCAAGTTTGCAGCCGGCTTCGACGGCTGAAGCGGAGGTGCCGGACGTACCCATGCGCGTGTGGGAAGGATGGTCGAGCGTGCTGGAAGGCTCCGGACTGCGCCGGCTGGAACAGGCGCTTCCTGCGTTTCTGCCGAAACAACGGTGGTTCGGGGCCAAAACGCGACACATAGAAAATGTTCAGGTGATGGATTGGGCGGCCTTGGATCCGGCGAAGTCCGCCCTGGTTTTGCTGGAGGTTAGTTACGCTTCGGGAAGTCCCGAGACGTACTTCGTCCCGCTGGGTTTGACCTTCGGGGATGACGCCGCCGCTCTTCGTCAGGCATCTCCTAACGCCGTCGTGCTTCCCGCGCTGTCTCCGGAGGGAGTGGTAGGAGTGCTGCACGACGCGGTCTTCGACGACACAGCCTGCTCGAAGATTCTTTCAGTCATCGAGGAATCCCGCGGGCTCGCAACCAAGCATGGCGTCATTCGAGGCGTGCCCGCTCCGGCGCTCGATGCCGCCCGCGGCAATCCGGGGGAGGCCTTGCCACCGCGGCGCTTATCGGCCGAGCAGAGCAATACGTCAATCGTGTATGGGGCCAGGCTCATCCTGAAGTTGTTCCGGCATTTACAATCCGGTCCGAACATGGATTGCGAGATCGGAGACTACCTGACCAACGTGGTCCATTTCACCGGGGTCCCGCCGTTCGCGGGATCGATCGAGCATGTTCCCTCGGGTGGCGAGACATCCACGCTCGCAATGTTACAAGGCTTGGTGGAGAATGCCGGTGATGCCTGGAAGTGGACGATCGAGGAGTTGACGCGCTACTACGAAACCTGCGCTTCCCTCGCATTCCCGGAAGATCTCGCGGAAAAACGCGCCGGTTCCTCGCCTTCCGGGGGCGGATCTGCGGAGCAGGAGGTTTCCCAAGCGGCTCGCGATCACGTGGGCATTTATCTCGAGTCCGCGGCTGGGCTCGGGCGCGCTACCGCGCACATGCATCTGGCGCTCGCCACTCCGACTGCGGATTCCAGATTCGCGCCAGAGCCGCTCACCCAGCAAGACGTTGAGGATCTACTCGAAGACTTGCGCAGAAACACGGCCAATATTTTCGAACAACTTCGCGACAGCATGGCCAAGCTCCCTGACGAATTCGTCGATCGGGCCGCCTTCATTTTGAGCCGCCGGCGCAGGATGCTCGACCGGTTTCGAGACTTGGAAAGGCAAACAATACAAGCCCAACGCACGCGGATTCACGGCGATTATCACCTGGGACAAGTACTTCGCTTGCGCACCGATTTCGTGATTCTCGACTTTGAAGGGGAGCCGGCGCGTCCGTTGGCGGAACGGCGCGCTAAACAATCGCCGCTGAAAGACGTCGCCGGGATGGTGCGCTCTTTTAGTTACGCGGCGTATTCGGCGCTTCTCAACTACACCGCGCGCCATCCGGAGGATTTCGACAAGCTGGAGCCGTGGGCCTGGCTTTGGGAGAGATCCACGACATCGGAATTCCTGCGTGCGTATCTGGAAGCTGCCGAGGGCGCGCCGTTTCTGCCGGCTCGCGGCGAGACCTTCCAGAAGTTGCTGGATGCATACATCTTGGACAAGGCTCTTTATGAATTGCTGTACGAATTGGACAACCGCCCGACTTGGGTTGGCATTCCGCTGATAGGGATCTCCGCGCTGTTGTAAGAGGCGCGGCCAAGGATTGGATCGTGGAAGAGGCGACCTCGCGCCAGCCTGAGCAACAGATCGAGGAGATCGGCCCGGCGGATCTGCTGGTCGGTATTCTGGATGCCGCTCCGCCACACGCGGAAACGCCAGGAAGTACCCCCGAGGGCCCGGCCATGCTCCGCGAGGCGGTGGGAAAGCTTCGCGCACGATTGCACACCGTGGTCATCGATAACTCGCTTCACCATAACTCGCTTCACAATAGCTCCATTCACAGCGGCGACTCGGTTCATGGCGCCACGGAGCCGAATGGCACTGAATCCGGGAACGCCACGGCCGAAAGTCTCTTTACTGTTTTGTCTGCTCCGGTTCTCGGCTCCGACACGGATTCTCCGCTGCATGGAATCGCGGCCAGCTACCGCAAGATTTTCGCGCTCGGCCAGCACTTGGACGCGAAGGCCTGCTGCGTCGTCGCCTCAAGCCTCGATACCGTGACCTCGGGTTGGTTTTACTGGCTAACGCAGCCCATCGTCGAGCTCGGCTACGACCTAGTGACGCCGTGTTACGTACATGAGCCCTTTGAGGGTTTGTTGAACGCCAGCATTATCAGCCCGCTGTACTGCGCCCTCTATGGCCACAATCTCCAGAACCCCATCGGACCGGACGTATGCCTTTCCAAGGAGGTTGTGCGGCGCGTGATGGGAACCTCGAACCCCGCGCAGACGGAGTTCCCGCTGATGTCCATGGTTCCGGCAGCAGCCGGCGCGGGACTGAAAGTATGCCAAGCTTACGTGGGACGCCGCGTGTACCCTCCCACGGACTGGTCCGCTGTGAGCTCCCTGTTACCCCCCATTCTTGGCCCGATGTTCGCCGAGATCGAGCGCAATGCTGCGATCTGGCAGCGCGTTCGCGGCGTGCGGCCGGTGATCGCCTTCGGTGAGGTCGAGGCGGCCACAGTCGAAACGCACCCTGTCGATAGTTCCAGGATGATCGAATCGTTTCATCTCGGCATTCGGGATCTTCGCGAAATCTGGAGCCTGGTGCTGCCGCCCTCCACGCTGCTGGACTTGACCAAGCTAGCGCGCCTGGGTCCGCAAGAATTTCGCATGCCGGACCCGTTGTGGGCACGCATCATCTACGACTTTGCAGCAAGCTATCGCCTTCGCACGCTGAATCGCGATCACTTGTTGCGGGCACTCACGCCTTTGTACCTGGGTTGGGTGGCTTCGTACGCCCTCGAGTTGGAGGCAGAGGGGCGTTCAGGATCCTCTCCGCTCGCGCGCTTGGCCCCCGCCTTTGAGGCCCTCAAGCCATACTTTGTTTCCCGGTGGCGATGGCCTGACCGGTTTAACCCTTAGCAGCCGCCGTGCGGCTGGGACTGATAGGAGCGACGGAATGTGGGAACAAGCGGAGCAGGCGCTGAATGAATCGATAACCAGGATGGTGACGGAGCTCGCCGGCCTCGTGCCGGGGCTCGCTGCGTTCGTCGTGGCGGTGCTGATCTTCGTGCTGCTTGGGGCGGCTCTAGAGGCCATCGTGCGCCGAATCCTGGCCGCGCTTCGGTTCGATGATCGATTGGGCCGGTCCGGCATCGCCGACGTTACGGAGTGGTCGCCTTCCCACAGTCCCGCACTCCTGGTGGCGCGGACCGTAGGCTGGGTCGTAATCGTGGCCGGAATTCTGATCGGCCTCAGCGCGATCGATGCCGCCTGGGCCACGAACATCCTGAGCAGCCTGGTAGCTTATTTCCCAAATTTGCTGGGCGCGGCGTTGGTGTTGATCGTGGGAAACATCGCCGCCCGGTTCCTGGCGAGAAGCGTGCTAATCGGCGCGGTCAATCTGAACCTGCAGTATGCGCGCCTGTTGAGCCTGGGGGTGAAGTGGCTGGTGATGGTTCTCAGCGTCGCAATGGCTTTGGAGCACCTGCGTATCGGAGCCGGGATCGTCCAACTGGCGTTCGGAATTCTCTTCGGTGGAATTGTTCTCGCGCTCGCGCTAGCGGTTGGTCTGGGCTCGAAGGAGATGGTGTCGAGATCCCTTGGGCGGGAAGCATCCCTCGCGCGGGAAGCGCCGCTACCGTCCAACCGAACTACTCAGGTGGAGGAACCTTTTCATCACGTTTAGCTCACGGGCCGTTCAGGCCAGGTCGGCTGTTCCGCGCTGGACGCAGTCTGCCGCGAACAAATACATTCCCGCCGACCAAGCTTGATCCTGCGCGCCCATCGCCTGCCCGTTCTCGCCGTGATGCCACTCATTGAACCGGCCCTCCACATTCAACTGAGCCAAATTTTCTAGCGCCTCCGCGGCGGCATCTCTTCGTCCGGCCTTGACTAAGGCCGCCACATAGAAGCCACCCAGGAAGGGCCAAACTCCGCCATTGTGATAATGATGCGGAGCGTTGAGAGAGCCGTAATAGTCCCGCCAATCCGGGTCGCCGCGCTGGACCGCCGGAGTAATACTCGCCAAAGGCCAACGGTCCATCGAATACCGGGTGATTAAGTCGAGAATGATCGCTGTGCGCGGCTGGTCGGCCACACCCGCGAGGATCGCCAGTAGATTGCCGAACGAATCGAACCATTCCCCGCAACTGCGAAATCCCAGATAGGGCAGAAAGTATTGTTCCTGAACCAAATACTTTTTCGGAGGGATTTCGCGCCGGCGCCCCAGCGAATCGACTAACGTCGAACCCTCGGTGCTGAAAGTATGCGCATAGTGGCGCATCATGCTGCCGTCGCCGCAGTACCAAAAATGAGCGTTCACGCGGTCCGCCACCGCCGCCGCCCTGCTGCGAAGACCGCCCGCTTCCTCAGCTTCGAACAATTGCGCCGCGCACCGCAGCGCGAGAACGTACAGACAGTTCAGATATAGACCCTTTCCACGGGTGCAAAAGAGATCCTGCCAATCGGAGCTCTCCTGCATGCTGAGCAGACCGCTATGATCCACGTCTTGGTGCTCGTACCAGGAAAGAACCTCACGCACGGCGGCTTGATCGGGCGCCAGCAGCGAGCTTCCGATGACCCACCACAAACCGCTGTCCGCGTAGGCCCGAAAGTTAGGCCGGAGCGTTGCCGCGTCGACGTTGTTCGGAATTAGCCCGTGCGCTGTCCGGTGCTCCTTCAGCAGGCAGATGCTCTGCCGCAGCGCTTGCTGAATCTCTTCGTCGTCCACAAGGCGAGCGCCTAATAGCGCGATCATGCTGTCGCGCGCCCAAATCTGGTGATGCCCGGCGGCACGCCCGGATCCCTTTAGGCCGTGCTTCGTACAGCAAGCGCGCAGCGACCCGCGGGCGCCCTCCGAGGCTTGCTTCAGATAGCTCCGGCCAAGAAAAGCCACGTCAGGTCACATCTTACCGCGACCTCTCGCCGGCCATAATTGCTACCGGGAATGGTGTAAACTCGTGCTGTCACATGGCTCGGTCTTCACGCAAAAGCCGAGGAGGAAACCACGATGCCCGTCTCCAGAAAGAAGAGATTTCTCACAAACATCCCGCACATTGCTCCATTCATCGGTGGCGCGGCGGTGTTTCTCCTGATGCTGGCATTTCCCGCCAAACCTCAGCAGGGCGCGGCCGATGGGAATTGGACCTCTTACGGCGGAGATAGTGGAAACACCCGTTACTCACCGCTGAGCCAGATTGATGCCAGCAATTTCTCGAAGATGGAGCTGGCGTGGAGTTTCTCCACGGCCAATCTGGGTGCGGTTCCGGAGACAAATCTTGAGGCGACCCCGTTGGTGATCGACGGCGTCCTCTATTCCACAGCCGGAGACCGGCGCGACGTGATCGCTCTCAACGCCGCCAGCGGCGAGTTGCTGTGGACTCATCGCGAAGATGAAGGCAAGCGCGCGGAAGTTTCGCCGCGGCGGCTTTCCGGCCGCGGGCTCGCTTACTGGGCGGACGGCGAGGACAAACGCATCGTCTACTTTACGACCGGGTATCGCATGATTGAACTCGACGCCAAGACCGGCAACCGCATACCTAGCTTTGGCGTGGACGGCGCGGTCGATCTCAAACAGGATGACGATCAGGAAATCGATCCGCTAAGCAGCGAAATCGGCATCCATGCGACGCCGATGATCGGCAGGAACACGATCGTGGTTGGCGCAGCGCATAAACCCGGCGGCGTGCCCACGAGCAAAACCAATGTGAAAGGATTCGTCCGCGGATACGACGTTCGCACGGGCAAGCGTAAGTGGATCTTCCACACCGTGCCGAAACCGGGGGAGGCTGGGTTCGATACGTGGCTCGAAGATTCGTGGTCGTACACCGGAAATACAGGCGCTTGGGGACAATCTTCGATCGATGAAGCGCGCGGAGTGGTTTATGTCGGCGTAGAGGAGCCAACCGGCGATTTCTACGGCGGGCCGCGGCCGGGCCCGAACCTGTTCGGCGAGAGTCTGGTGGCGTTAGACCTTGAAACCGGCAAGATGAAATGGTATTTCCAGTACGTCCATCACGGGATCTGGGATCACGACAACCCGTCCCCGCCGATCCTCGCCGACGTCCAGATCAAGGGCAAACGCGTCCCTGTGGTCGCGCAGCCCAGCAAACAAGCCTTCCTGTACGTGTTTAACCGGGAAACCGGACAACCCGTCTGGCCCATCGAGGAGCGTCCGGTGGAGAAAGGCGATGTTCCGGGGGAGTGGTATTCGCCGACGCAACCGTTCCCAACCGCTCCTCCTCCCTACGAAATTCAAGGCGTCGATGAAAGCGTGCTGATCGACTTTACTCCTGAGTTGCACCAGAAAGCGCTGGATATCGTGAAGCACTACAAGCTGGGTCCGATCTTTACGCCGCCAGTGGTGAGCAAGGCGGAAGGTCCCTACGCGACGCTGGTCGCGTCGCTGTCCGGCTCCAATTGGATGGGCGGATCGATCGATCCGGAGACGGGGGTGGTTTACGTCGGCTCCAGCCGCGGCGCTACTCCCATGGGCTTGGTGCCATCCGGCACCCGGTCCGATGTCGGCTGGATCTCCGGGCGAGCGCCGGGAGTACAAGGCGGAACGACAGTTGAGGGACTGCCGCTGCTGAAGCCGCCCTACGGGCAGATCTCGGCGATTGACCTCAAGACCGGCACTATTCTGTGGCATGTGCCCCACGGAGACACGGCGGACAACATCCGCAATAATCCTGCCTTGAAAGGCGTGAATATCGGGCAGACCGGGCGCGCAGGCGCGGCGATTACGCTGGTGACTAAGACGTTGCTCATCGCCGGCGAAAAAGGAACCGTGACCATGGCTGATGG
>JASHRP010000722.1 GCA_030037375.1 Bryobacteraceae bacterium
TCTCGGAGTTGGAGCGCGTCTTGGGTACTCGCGTGCGCATCGTCGAGCTTAATGAACAACGCGGCAGGATTGAGATCGAATACTATTCCCAGGCCGAGCTTGACCGCATTTATGAGCAGATCGTGGAAGTCCGCCAGGGCGAGTAATGGTGCCGGCGGTAGGAGTCGAACCTACGACCTGCGGATTATGAGACCGCCGCTCTAACCACCTGAGCTACACCGGCACGTTACCTAGCGTAAAAATCGATCGTGTTCGCTGTCAATATCAGGATATGCAAGTCCGAAACTCCAGTAATGGCCTGCGGCAAGCCTCTCTACTACAATTCTCTTAAGTGCCCGCCGCTTCAAGAATCGAATTTTCGCACGTCTCCAAGAGCTATCCGATGTACGCATCGCCAGGCCACCGGTTCAAGGAATTGGCGCTTCTAAATCGACACAGCTTCCACACCGACTACTGGGCCCTCCGCGACGTGAGCTTCAGCGTCGCCGCGGGCGAGACGTTCTGTATCGTGGGCGAGAACGGCAGCGGCAAGAGTACACTGCTCCAGATCGCCGCCGGCATCCTGGAACCGACTGAGGGCGCTGTGAGTATCAACGGCCGTGTCTCCGCCCTGCTTGAGCTCGGGGCCGGCTTCAATCCAGAGTTTACAGGCCGTGACAACGTTTTCCTCAACGGCGCCATTCTGGGGTTCTCGCAAAAACAAATGCAGCGCCGGTTTCCGGAAATCGAGGCGTTCGCGGAAATCGGAGAATTTATAGACCTGCCCGTAAAGACCTATTCCAGCGGCATGGTTGTACGTCTGGCCTTTGCCGTCGCGATTCACGTCGATCCGGAAAATCTGCTGGTGGATGAAGCGTTAGCGGTCGGCGATGTATATTTCCGGCAGCGCTGCATGCGAAAGGTTCAGGAACTTCGCACCCGAGGCATTACCATTTTGTTCGTCTCGCATTCCACGGGCGATATCAAAGCGCTTGGGGACCGCGCGCTTTGGCTGGATCACGGCCGCGTCAGAGCTATTGGGGCGCCTGACCTTGTCGTATCTCAATACCTCGCGGCCATGACCGCCAAGGATGCGGTGTACTCAGTCGATCACCCTTCCGAACCCGATAACCCCCTGCAAACTCCCCCGCCCGAAGTGGCCGACACCATCCCCAACATCGACCATCGCTTCGGCGACGGGCGCGCCGAGCTCCTGGGAATCGCGATCTTTTCAGCCTCCGGTGAGCCGCTCTCGTCGCTGCAGCCTTCTACTACAATCGTAGTAAGAATCAGCTTCAAGGCTAAGGCAAACCTAAATCGACCGATCGTCGGATTCATGTTCCGCAATCACCTCGGAGTGGATTTCGCGGGAACCAATACCGCTCGGGAGGGCCCCGATCTTCCGCCGATCATGCTGGGCGCGACGTGCACTGTGGATTTTTACCTGGATCTCCCGGCATTGTATGCGTCGCTGTTCTCATTCTCACCCGCTATTGCCGACGGCACGTTGGAGCGCTATACCATCTGCGATTGGATAGATAACGCGATCGTACTGCCGATGGAACGCTCGGATCTGCCAATTTACGGCCAGCTTCACCTCCCTTGCCGGGTCCAGGTGAACAGCAAGCTTGGCGCCGGAGCCGCCACGCGGTGAGCGAGTTCACCGGCGAACGAGTAATCCCCGGCCAGGTGAATGACGACCTATGGGCGGAGCATGTCGCGCGTTATGCTTTTGCCTCCCGTTTCTCCGGGCGGCGACGCGTCCTGGATGCGGGATGCGGTACCGGATACGGCAGCGTGGAGATGGCACACTCCGCGGGATCAGTTGTCGGAATCGATGTTTCCTGCGAGGCGATTGATTACGCGAAGAATCATTCGCCTGAGTCAAATGTCCGGTACCTGCGGGCGTCCGCTGCTCTCTTGCCTTTTTCAACCGCTGCGTTCGATCTAATCGCCGCGTTTGAGGTGATCGAGCATCTGGCAGACTGGCCGGATCTCCTGCGCGAAGCTCGACGCGTGCTCACGCCGAGCGGGTTGTTCCTGGTTTCAACGCCCAACCGCCTCTATTACGCGGACTCCCGCAAGCTGGAAGGCCCGAATCCGTATCACGTCCATGAGTTCGAATTCGCGGAGTTTCAGGTCGCGCTGCGAGAGCAATTCGCCAACGTGGCGATTCTGTTCCAAAACCGCGTCGAAGCCTTCTCGTTTCATCGGCCGCCGCTTGATGGGTCCGCCGCGGTGCGCTTGGATTCCAGCTCAAACGATCCGGAAAGCGCCCACTTCTTTCTCGGCGTTTGTTCGAACCAGGCGCTCCCGCCACTGCCGCCCTTTGTCTATGTGCCGCGCGCCGCGAATGTTCTTAGAGAACGCGAGCAGCATATCCACCTTCTCACCCAAGAGCTTGCTCAAACCAAACAGTGGCTCGATCAAACCATTGCTGACCACAACGCGCTACAAAAAGCGCATGAACAACAGACGCAGCATTTGGCCGAGCAGAACCGCTGGGCGCTGAAATTGCAGCAAGAACTCACAGCGGCTCAGGAACGCATCGTTCAATTGCAAGATGAAGCGGCTGCGATCGCGAGCGGCTATAAACGAAAGGTCGCCGAGCTGGAACAAGAGAATCGCGAAAAAACCGCGTGGGCTATCGATACGGAAACTCGCCTCACGGCCGACTTGCAGGCTCGAGCCAAGGAACTCGCCCACACGGTTGGCTTGCTCGAAACCGCCGAGCAGACGATTATCGAGCGCACGCAGTGGGCCCAGCGGCTTGATTCCGAGCTCGGGCAATTGCGTTCCAAGCTCGCCATGATCCGCGAATCCCGCTGGATTAAGGCCGGCCGCACGATCGGTTTAGGACCACGAGTCGATTAAACATGAAGCGCTTCGCCGCCGAAGCCTGGCGCATTCTCAAACAGGCCCCTCTGGCGCTGCTTGCGCCGTTCTTGCTCGCTCTGACTGCATGCGCTCTTCTCTTCGCGGATTTTCTGTCCCTGTTTCGAAGCCGCCTCATGCCAGCCGATTCGCGGCCCGTGACTCACGCCGCCAGCATTGTCATTCCCAACTGGAATGGCCGCGACTTGCTTGAGAAATACCTGCCCGCGGTCGTGGCTTCCATCCGAAATCATCCCGGCAGCGAAATTATCGTGGTTGATGACGCCTCGACAGATGGCAGCGCGGAACTGGTCCGCGAAAACTTTCCTCAGGTCCGGCTGCTTCAACTTCCAAAGAATGTGGGATTCGGAGGAGGGTCGAACGCCGGTTTTCGCGCGGCCAAGCACGACATCGTTGTTCTTCTGAACAGCGACATGCGTGCTGAACCCGATTTTCTCGCGCCGCTCCTGGCTGGGTTTCAGGATGACAAGACCTTCGCCGTGTCATGCCAAATCTTTTTCTCCGACCCGAACCGGCTCCGCGAAGAGACTGGGCTGACGGAAGGTTGGTGGTTGCAGGGCGGGCTGCGGGTTAGTCACCGAGCGGACCCAAGCATTCAGGAGCTCTATCCCTGCTTTTACGGCGGCGGCGGTTCCTGCGCGTTCGATCGCCGAAAATTCCTGGAGCTCGGAGGCTTTGACGAACTTCTCAGGCCCTTCTATCTCGAAGACACCGACGTCGGCTATCTTGCCTGGAAGCGCGGATGGAAAATTTATTACCAGCCAGCCAGCATCGTCTACCATGAGCATCGCGGAACCATCGGCAAACGCTTCAGCAACGCCTACATCGAACGTGTTCTCACAAAAAACTTCCTCCTATTCATCTGGAAGAACATTCATGCTTGGCCAATGCTCCTGCCTCACTTCTGGTTCACATGGGCTAATGCGATGTTGAGCTGGCTTTTCGGCACGACCGAGGACCGCGCCAATTTCACCGGCATCGCTCGAGCGTTTCTGCAACTCCCCCAAGCCATCGGATCACGCCTAACCGCGCGACGGTTCGCACAAATCAGCGACGAAGAGGCGTTTCGCCGGCCGCTCGGGGGGCATTTCCGGGACGTGTTTACAACCCTTCCCGCCAAACCCGAGGTTCCCCATGTCTTGTTCGTCTCCCCCTATCCAATTTGCCCCCCCACGCACGGGGGCGGCGTCTTCATGTATCAAACCATCCGCGAGCTCGCCCGGCTTTGTGAACTGCATTTGGGCGAATTGCATGTGATTGTGGTTCTCGATTATGCGCATCAGCGAGAGGCACATAAGGAGCTTGACGCAATCTGCGGTTCGACGGAATACGTCATTCGCTTGGAGGGCCGGCAGAAGGCCTTCGGCTCAATTGAGCCGCACGCGGCGCGTGAATTTCGCAATCGAGATCTTGCCTGGCTCATCCAGCGCCAAATCTATGTTCGGCAAATCGATCTGATGCAGCTGGAGTACACAGCGCTCGGTCAATACTACGGCGGGTTCCGGCGCATCCCGACGATTCTGTTCGAGCATGACATTTACTTCCAGTCCATCTCCCGGCGGCTCCCGTTCATGACTGGAGCCATCGAGAGAATTCAAGCCCGATGGGAGTATCTGCGGGCTTTACGATACGAGTTGCAGCTTCTGCCGAAGGTCGATCGGATCCAAGTCTGCACGCCACAAAATGGGGACTACCTGATTTCCTTTCTTCCGGAGCTTAAGGGCAAGATCGACGATGACAATCGCGCCGGGATCGATACCTCCCTTTATGACTTCCGATGTACCGGCCGCGAGCCTTTCACGCTCTTGTTCCTGGGCGGATTCCGCCATCCCCCGAATCAGGAAGCTTTGAATTGGTTTCTCGCGAACGTCTTCCCACGGGTCCGCGCCGG
>JASHRP010000723.1 GCA_030037375.1 Bryobacteraceae bacterium
GCCAGCAACGTCCAGAGCGACACCACCAGCACCGTCGCGCAAATCAACCAGATCGCCTCGCAGATCACGGCGCTAAACCAGCAATATCAGAACGATGCGAGCTCCAGCCAAGACCCGGGGTTGAGCGCGCAGATGAGCGCGGATCTCGAAAATCTCTCCAGCCTGGTGAACTTCTCGGTCGTCCAGGGCACTGGCGGAGCGTACAACGTCTATCTGGGCGGCCAGACGCCGCTGGTGATCGGCAGCCAGCAGTTTCAGATTTCCGCCAACTTCTCCTCCTCGCAAACCGTAATTTACGATTCCCAGTCGAACGACGTAACGTCCCAGATCACCGGCGGCTCGCTCGGGGCGATGATCCAGGAGAGCAACTCGACTTTGCCGGGCTATCAGACGCAACTGAATACGCTGGCGCAGACGTTCGCGGATCAGGTGAACCAGCAGTTGGCCCAGGGGGTCGATGAGAACGGCGCGGCACCCACAACCGACCTGTTCAGCTACGATCAGGCGGACGACGCTGCATCGACGCTCGCGGTCACATCCATCACGTCCGACCAGATTGCGGCTGCATCGGCCGATGCGCCGGGAGGAAGCGACAACGCGATCGCCATCGCGAATTTGGCTAACGCGACGGTCGTGAACGGATCAACGTTCACTCAGGCGTTCGGCAATCTCTCCTCGCAAGTCGGCAGCGATGTCGCCACGGCGCAGCAAAACCAATCCGAGGATCAGGATCTGCTCACTCAGGCAGAGCAACAGGTGCAGCAGACAAGCGGGGTGGATTTAAACGCCGAAGCCACCAAGCTGCTCCAGTTCCAGCAATCTTATGAAGCCGTCGGCCAGATGGTGTCGGTGTTGAACAGCATGACCCAGACGCTTCTCGATATTGTTCCGTTAGGTTCGTCCGTATGATCTCCACGCTTAAGCCCGCGACGCAGCAGTTCATCGATAATCTCGCGCAGATCAACCAACAGATGCAGCAGGCGCAGACCGAACTATCCACTGGCCTGAGCGTGAACCAAGTGTCGGACGCCCCGGACGAAATCTCCGCGATCCTGGAAGCGCGCGCCAGCCTTAGCTCCACCCAGCAAATCAACACGAACCTCGGCCAGTTCTCAACCGAGGTCAACGCCGGCCAGCAGGCGCTGCAATCAGCGGTGCAGGTGCTCGATCAGGTGCAGTCGCTAGCGGCGGAGGGCGACTCTAGCACGGCCACAGCGACCTCGCAGGCCGCGCTCGCTCAACAAGTGAACAGCGCGCTTCAGCAGATGGTCGGCCTGGCGAATACGCAGATCGGCGGGCGGTACATCTTTTCGGGCGATTCGGATCAGCAGGAGGCCTATACGTTCGATCCCTCGCAAAATCCTCCGGCGGTCAGCAGCTATCTCGGATCGAGCTCGACTCGAGTGGCTCAATCTCCCGACGGGACTACGTTTCCCGTGGCCCTCACCGCGCAAACGATCTTCGATTCAGGCGATCCAACCACTGACATCTTTTCCATCATGCAGAACCTTTCCACGGCTCTCACCAATAACGACAGCGCCGGGATTCAGACCGCGGTGACCAATCTCGCAAGCGCCAATCAGTATTTGAATCAGCAGCTCGCGTTTTACGGGACCGCCACACAGTCGGTCGAAGCCGCCACCAACTACGGTCAGACCCTTCAAACGCAGCTCCAAACGCAACTCAGCAACCTCGAAGACGCCGATTCCGCTTCGGCGATTGAGCAGCTCACGCAGGCGCAGACCCAGGAAGAAGCCGCCCTGCAGTCGCAAGCGTTAATCCCACAAACCACGCTATTCAACTTTCTTGGATAGCGGGTTGCCTTCCGAGGAACGAATTAGTAGCTTGACAGCATGAGTAAGGCGCTCCAGGCGATCGTCACGCTGGGTATTTGTGCCTCCTCGTTCCTGCCGGCGCAGCAGCCGGCGTCTCCTGGAGTTGCACCGGTCCCGGCATTTGAGGTTGCGTCGGTGAAGAGAAACAAATCCGGCGATCCCGGGACCATGACGCGGCCGCGTCCGGACGGAGGTGTGGCAATCACCAACGTCACCGTCCGGGAACTGATTTTGCGCGCTTTTCAAATCCAGGATTTCCAGCTTTCGGGCGGAGCAGGTTGGATCGGCTCGGATCGGTTCGACGTCGACGCCAAAGGCGGGCCGGGTACGACTCCGACTCAGACTCCGGTCATGCTGCAAAGTTTGCTGAAGCAGCGATTTAATCTCTCTTTCCATCACGAGCCGCGCGAAACCTCCATTTATGCCCTGGCGTTGGCCCGAAACGACGGAAAACTGGGTCCTAAGCTTCTACGCTCGAACTGCGGCAGTACGGCAAGCCAAACAGCATGCGCCGGCGCGTCCGTGTTCTACAACCGGTTACGCGCCACGGGAGCGCCAATTTCCTGGATGGTCGCGCCACTGTCGCAATTGACGCAGCGCGTGGTGGAAGATCGTACAGGGCTGACGGGTAACTTCGATATCGACGTAACCTGGATGCCGGACCGGGTCCCGCGGGGTGTTCCGGCTCCCGATCCGGATGCTCCGTCGCTCTTCACCGCTCTGCAGGAGCAACTCGGCTTGAAGCTCGAGTCCGTCAAGGCCCCGGTAGATACGGTTGTGATCGACAATATCCAGGCGCCGACGGATAACTGATCTCACTTGCATTCACCCACTCAAAGATATAAAGTTTCGTAGACGCAGGCATCGTCTGTAACCGGGTCTCGCGATTATCGGGGATCGCTGTGAGCAGACCACGTGAGGTGAACCATGTCGAAAATGTCTATGTTGCGGCTGGGAACTGTAATGGTTGCGGCGGTCGCGCTTTACGGTCAAACCGGCGCGAAGAACGGGGAGTGGCCCACCTACGGCGGCGATCTCGGCAATTCCCGCTATTCGGCGCTCGACCAGATCAACGCTTCGAATTTCGACCGCCTGCAACTGGCTTGGAAATTCAAGACCGATAACCTCGGCGCGACCCCGGAAAATAACCTGGAAGGTACGCCGCTGATGGTCAAGGGCATACTCTATGCCACCGGCGGGAACCGGCGCGCGGTGGTTGCGCTGAACGCGGCAACGGGCGAGCTGCTATGGGTCCATAGCGAGGATGAGGGCCAGCGCGGCGATGTCGCGCCTCGCAAGCTATCCGGGCGCGGTCTGGCGTATTGGACCGACGGGCGCGAGGAGCGCATCGTCTACGTCACTCCCGGTTATCGGATGGTTGCGTTGAACGCCAAGACTGGGCAGCGTGTCGCCAGCTTCGGCACGGACGGCATCGTCGATCTGAAGGATGACGACGATCAGACCATCGATCCTATGAGCTCCGAAATAGGATTGCATGCGACACCGTTGATCGCGAAGGACGTGATCGTGGTTGGCGCGGCGCATAAACCCGGCGGCGTTCCCACCAGCAAGACCAATGTGAAAGGTTACGTCCGCGGATTCGACGCGCGAACCGGCAAGCGCCTGTGGACCTTCCACACCATCCCCAAGCCTGGCGAGCCTGGCTTCGATACGTGGCTGAACGATTCGTGGTCTTACACCGGCAACACCGGTTCCTGGGGGCAAGCCGCGATCGATGAGGATTTGAACACGGTTTATCTCGGAATAGAACTGCCCACAGGCGATTATTACGGCGGCCATCGGCCCGGAAACAATCTATTTGGCGAAAGCCTGGTGGCGCTCGACCTGAAGACCGGCAAGATGAAGTGGTACAGGCAGTACGTTCACCACGGGATCTGGGACATGGACAATCCGTGTCCGCCCATCCTCGCCGATATTGTGGTGAACGGCCGCATGGTGAAAGCCGTCGCGCAGCCGACGAAGCAGGCGTTCTTGTACGTTTTGAATCGCGAAACGGGCGAGCCGATCTGGCCATGGGAGGAACGCCCGGTTCCGAAGGGCGACGTGCCTGGCGAATGGTATTCGCCGACGCAGCCGTTCCCAACCAAGCCTCCGGCCTATGACCGGCAAGGCGTGACAATCGATGAGTTGATCAACTTCACGCCGGAGATGCGCGCGGAGGCCGAGCAGATCGTTTCACGCTATCGCATCGGTCCAATGTTTACGCCGGGCGCGTTGAGCAAGCCCGAAGGTCCGCTGGCGACGCTGACGCTAGCGACGGCCGGCGGAGGATCGAATTGGCCGGGCGGGTCCTACGATCCCGAGACGCACATCGTTTACGTCTCTTCACAAGCCGCGGTGACGCAGATCGGTTTGATTCCGGGCGACAAGAACAGGACCGACGTCGATTACATGTCCGGCACGGCAGCGCCTCCGGGAGGTCGTGGTGGCAGAGGAGGTGCGGGTCGTGGCGGAGCCGCCGCGGGCGGCCGTGGAGGCGCGGGCCGAGGCCAAGCCGGCGCGAACATCGTCCCCACTCCGGCGACAACCGCGCAAGGCGCGGATGAACCACCGCCGGCCACGCCGGCCCCCGCGCCTGCTGGAGGCGGCGGACTTACTGTGCGTGGGCTGCCGTTGATCAAGCCGCCCTACGGCCAGATCAGTGCAATCGATCTTGATAAGGGCGACATGAAATGGCAGGTCGCGCACGGGGAGACACCTGACAACATCCGCAATCATCCGGATCTCAAGGGCTTGAATATACCGCGCACCGGCCGCACCGGAACCGCGGGACAGGTAGTGACGAAGACGCTGGTCGTGGTCGGCGAAAAGGGCACCATCACGCTTCCCAACGGCCAGCAGGGCGCTTACCTGCGCGCCTACGATAAGGCCACCGGCAAAGACGCCGGCGCGATTCCGATGCCGGCTCCACAGACCGGTTCGCCGATGACGTATTCGCTGAACGGGAAACAGTACATCGTGGTCGCGATCGGCAGCGGTACGTATTCAGCGGAATACCGGGCGTACCGGCTGCCAAACAACTAGCGCTGCGTTCGTAAGCCTCGCCAAACCCACCCGAGCGTAGCAGCCGCTTCGAGGGCAAGGATCGACATATACACTGTCGGCTGCTCAAGCCACCGGTCTGCCCCGAGAACAACGCCGGTCCACGCCAGCGATACGATCACGGACGAGCCAGCCAGCCATAATGCGGGACGGAACCAGCCTGGCTCAGTTGAGTACGCCTCGCTCACAGCCACTCGAGCGGCAAGACGGTTTGCGAAGTGTGAGGGAACGCGGACCTGCGGGGCGCGCCGCAACGCGGCGTCGATCATTTCGTCTCGCATGTCTTCGTCCACTCCTTCATCATAACCTTCAGCCGCTCCCGCGCACGGTAGAGCCGGGTCTTCACGGTTCCCATGGGCGCGCCAAGGATAGCCGCGATCTCCTCATAGGTCCGACCCTCCTGATAATGCAGCGTGAGGATCGCGCGGTCCCGCGTATCGAGCTTGAGTAGTGCCGCATCGACGGCCTCTTGAATCTGGCTCTGCTCCAGGACTTCCGCTGGACCGGGCGCAGGGTGTTCGAGCCCGCCCTCCTGATCTTCGATTGGCGATGCCAGCCTGGCTTTCTTGCGCCGGCTGAATTCGTCGTTCACAACGTTGACGATGATGCGGTAGAGGAACGTGGTCACTTGCGCGTCTCCGCGAAAATTGGGAATCGCGCGAAACAATCTCAAGAAAACCTCCTGCGCCAGGTCTTCCAATCCGTCGCGTTCTCCGGTCAGACGAGCGAGCGTACGAAACACCATGTTCTGGTGAAGCTCGACCAACTCGGCGAAATCGTGCAAGCCTGTCAGACCGTCCTTCGACAGGATTGTTTCACATCGAAGCAATGTTCAAGCACGGCGAAACAAAACCGGGCGCACCCGGTCTAAACGGAGCGAAAGGAATAACGATGCCTTGGCTCTTTTTTGCGTTGATCTTCGGACTCCCGTTTGCGGGAATGATCTACGGCTATCTTACGGAACGCCTCAAGTCTCAGGAGCGGATCAAAGCGATGGAGAAAGGTTTACCTCTTCCGCCTGAGGCCGCAGCCTCGAATCCATGGCCTGCCCTTAGCAGGAAGACGCCGTGGGAGCGCGCCGACGATCTTCGACTCGCGGGTCTCATCTGCATTGCCGTCGGCATCGGGCTGTCGGTGCTCCTGGGGTGGATTGCCTGGACCATCGACAAGAAGGACCAGGCGATTACGGCTGTTGGCGCAATTCCGGCGTTGATCGGCGTGGTTCTGCTTTACGAGGGTCGCCGCCGGATGCGCGATCTCGGGCCCCGGCCGCCGGCGCAGCCTCCGCTACCGAAGTCCTAAAGTTTGCCCCGCGCTACCAACTGCGCCCGATCCATGCGAAGCGCGCGCAGGTATTCGTGTTGCTGGTCTGTTATCGCCTCCGGAAGCCGCTCGCGCAGCCGCTCCAAGCTTTCGCCACGGGCAATCTCATCGTCGAGCTGTTGCAAACTCATGCCGCCGGTCACAATCAAGCGGTGCGGAATCGAGCCCTTCCACAAAGGATGATTGCATGTGTGGATCATCTCGAACTCGCTGGCGACCAGCTTCAACCGGTTTGCCGGTCGGTGCCGGGTTCGATCTGATCGGGGAACACGGCGTAGCCGGACGGGGGCGGAAACAGATCCTCGAGCGCGAGCAAGCGCTTGCGGAGAAAGCGGCTGGGGAGCTGGCGCGGCCCGGTGTCGACGTCGATGTCGCAGCAGATGCCGTGCAAGTACAAAGTCAGCGTATCGATGAAGGCCTGCCGCGCGTAGGCGCGAAACGCCTTGGCCGCCGCGGCGTTCTTGGTTCGCCGCAGCCCTTGCTTCAGCCGCCAGCTCGGCTCATCCACTTCGCCGTGGGCTTCCGCGCTCAGTTCTTCGCGAATGATCCGGCTGAAGCGTGTCTCGGTATCCTCGCTCCAGCGCTCCCCGAGAACACTGGCCAGCAGATGATAAAAGCGGTAATGATACTCCGCTACCTCTTGGCCTTTGAGCGCGAATGCCAGGACGGTCTCTTCGCCAAGTTTGAGCTGTGTCGAATTGGACAAGCGGCCGTCCGGGGGTTTTTCGATGGACACATATTCCCCGGCAGCTTCCTCCGTGCTCGCGCGCTCCTTGCTTCCACGTTCCTTGCCGTTCGCTCGCTCGAGATAAGGTACCAGAAGAATTGAGATCCTGGGCAGCGCGGAGGCGATGGAGGGAGGCAGAGCCGCGACGGGCTCCTCCAGATACTCCTTCAGATCGTCTTCCGACATCGGGACCGACGCGCAGAAGTAGGAA
>JASHRP010000724.1 GCA_030037375.1 Bryobacteraceae bacterium
CGCCTCCATGAAAGTCATTGGTACCGGACTTGATGATAAAACTCTCGACTCCGCCGCCGGTGTGGCCGAACTCCGCAGAGAAGGCCTGGGTGTAAATTCGGAATTCCCGCACCGCATCCAGGCCGGGTATATCGCCGGCCGCGTGGGTGTCGTAGTTGATGGTATCGGTAGCCCCGTCGATCATGATGTCCGATTCACCCTCCTTCGTACCGCTTACGTAGAAGGTGTTGGTGGTGCTTTGGGTGGTAGCGTTCGTTCCGGCGGTCAGAGAGTTGCTTTGCGTGACACCGACCGTGAAGTTCACCTCTTGAAGGGGATTCCTAACATCCAGCGGGATATTCGCGACCAAAGCGGCTTCGGTCACCGTGCTCCGGTCGGCGTCTTCCGTTTTGATCTCTGGCGCCTCGGCAGTCACCGCGACAGTCTCCTTGACGGTACCGACCTTGAGCACTGGATTCAAGTCAAACTTCTCACCTCCCTCCAGCACGATCTCGGATTGGACCCAAGTTGCATACCCGGGAGCGGTCACAGTCGCTTCATACCGCCCGGCAGTTTGCGGCGACAGGATGAACACGCCGCTGGCGTCGCTGACGGTTTTTAGCGTTACTTTCGTTTCTGTATTGACAAGCGTGATTTCGGCGTTCGCGACGGCAGAGTTGCTGGAATCGAGCACCTGGCCGCGGACCGACGCGCTTTGCGCAAAAAGATGCGTGGCGAAGCCGCTGGCCAACAGAAGCACGCTTGCGCTGAGCCATACTGGCATTCGGTAGTGTTTAGATTGCACTTGGTTAGCTCCTTCGAAAATGTGCTCAGGCGGCTGGTTCCGCGATCATCGTAAGCCCAAGCTTTTGTAGTCGACTCCCAAATACTGCCGGGAGTGGATCGCGTCCGATTCGTTCCACGGGCACGGCTGCTGACGCCGTATAGTAGTTCAGCCTATCCGCTGCGAATTGCAGTTCGATGAGATGCCGATTTCAGAATGAAGAAATGGGTTACGATCCAGCCACAAATTATGTGTACGTATCATCGGAGGCTCCCTTCATTCTTCCGTAATCCTTCGATTCCCGTTCGCATAGATCGCGCGTTTCATTGCGCTGTAACCCTCCAGTGATATGTTCACGTAGTAATGTCAACGGAGGCTGTCGCCCTCACGCGCCCCACGCTCTCGGAAGAGCCCGCGATTCACTCAACAGCGCACGTGTGCGAATCACAGCTTGGCGTAGACTGTATCGGTTGCAGTTCGGCTGTCAGCAAGCCGCGTTGAGTCTTGCCGGATCCAAAGAATCGCGATGAAACGATTCTCCGTGTACTTCGCTCCACCGAACGATTCGCCCTTGAGCCGGATCGCCGCGTCGTGGCTGGGGCGAGACGCCTGCGCTTTTTCCGGGCATGCCCCAGTTGACCCGCCGCGGAACGGATTCTCGCGCGAGGTTTGGCGCGCCTCCACGTCGGATCCGCGCCGGTATGGTTTTCACGCGACGCTGAAACCGCCCTTCCGTTTAAGAGCCACCGCACGCGAGGAGGAGCTGATCGAGCAGGTCCGCAGCTTTTCGCGTCAACACAGATCATTCTTCGCGCCGCCGCTCGAGGTCTCGTCGCTGTCTTCCTTTCATGCGTTGACGCTCTCCGAACCGTGCCCGGCTTTTCAAGCCCTGGCCGCAGCCTGCGTTCGCGAGTTCGATCACTTCCGCGCGCAGCCCGATGAAGAGGAGCTTGCCCGCCGCCGCCGGTCGAAGCTCAGCGCCAAGCGTCTCGAATATCTCAATCAGTGGGGCTACCCATACGTGATGGATGAGTGGCGCTTCCACATGACGCTGACTTCGTCGCTCGGACCACAGCTATTCGAGCAAATGGGCGCGCACCTGAAGAACCTTTTCTCGCCCTATTGTGGCGAACCGATTCTGGTGGACTCCATTTGCCTATTCGAGCAGCTTGACTCGACTGAGCCATTCCACGTACTCGAAAGATTCCGCTTGTTATGATCCTTGGGAGCGCGATCGACGGCCCCTGGGAGGCGTGCGACATACTTCCCCTATCGAGGCTACGAGAAGCTAGTCACCCACCGCGTGAGTTCTCTGCACGAAGGGCAGGCGCCTTGCTGGGGCAGATTGAAGATCGCGGAAATGGCGCCTAACGGGGAGCAAGGCCTGAGGCCCAGCCCTCTTCCACTACCGCTGATTTTCCACGTCTGATTCGGCAGCACCAGCATCGCGTTTGAGAGTATGTATCGGTTTATATCTGTTCGGTTTACACCTATCGAAGCTCAGTCTCCCTGAGGAACATTCGCTTGCGGAAGAAGTCGGCGATGCGCTCCATCATGTTGATCAAGATCAGGATCAAAAGCACGCATGCGAGCATGTCTTTGTAGCGCAGTACGCTGCGGGCGAGGTGGAGCTCGAAGCCGATTCCGCCGCCGCCGAAGACACCCAGGGCCACGGCGAGCCGCAGATTCACGTCGAAGGCATAGAACACATTGGCGACGATCGACGGAGCCACCTGCGGCAGAATTGCGTAGCGGATCACCTGAAGCCGGCTCGCCCCGGCCGCCGCGATCGCCTCAGCGGGAAGACGGTCCACCTGCTCAATCGCGTCGGCAAACAATTTTCCAAACATACCGATGGAGCCGATGCACAGGGACAACGTCGCCGCAAAGGGACCTATTCCCACCGCGATCAGCAATACCAGCAGGACTACAATATTGGGCGTACAACGCTCCGTTGCTAGCAGCGTCCGAACCAGCAGCCGGACCGGGCGTGAAGGCGAAGAGTTCACGGCTGCCAGCAGGGCCAGCACTAGAGCGATCGAAGCTCCCACTAGCGTCCCTAGGAAAGCCATCGCGATGGTTTGAAACACGGACATCCATAAGCTGGACTTTGCCCAAAGCAACTTGAGATTGGGTGGGAACATCTGATCCAGCAAACTGACTACGTAGTGAAAATCGCGAAAAAGCGCGATCGGGTCGACATCGAGATAGACCAGTGACGCGGCGAGGCTGGCGCAGGAGACAACCAGCACGGCGATCCGCCGGCGAAAACGTGACGAGGGCAGAATCGCGGATGGAACCGCCGGGGCGCTCATCGTGCTCCGCTCATCCGAGCCTCGCAGCTCCAAGGACGCTCGACCGGAGCCGGTCCGAAATACGTTCCGAGAGAAATACCAGGAGCAGGGAGATCAGCGCGGCAACGGTCGCGCGGCTATACTCCAGTTGATTGATGGCGGCGTTCAATTCGTACCCGATGCCGCCGGCGCCTATGGCTCCCAGCAGCACCGAGGCTCGAATGTTGACTTCAAATCGAAAGATCGAGTTCGCCACCAAAGCCGGCAGCACTTCGGGCAACACAGCGTGGCGGATGACTTGCCAGTGCGTCGCGCCGACCGCCGCGGTGGCATCCAGAATTCGCTGGTCGATCTCCTCAATGGCATCGGCCAGCAACTTGCCGAGCATTCCGATACTTCCCACCGCCAGCGCCATCACCCCGGCGAATGGCCCCAGTCCGAAGGCAGTTACCAGCGCCAGCAGGATCACGATCTCAGGCAAT
>JASHRP010000725.1 GCA_030037375.1 Bryobacteraceae bacterium
ATGGTGACGCCGATGCCGTCGAGCATCGTGGGCGCGTTCAGTCCGCTGAAATCGCCGGTGGTCCATTGGCCCGGATTCGTTGCGGCCGTCAATCTCGGATCGGCGGGATCGGCCAGATCGGTTCCCTTGATCTCCAGCCATGAGCCGGATGCGAAATACGAATACCCTCCGTACGCGCTGGCTGAATCCACGGAGGAGATGGCTGGAGCCGTCGTATTGGTGCACGTATAGTTGGGCCCGCCGAACGCGGCTTCGAGCGCGCTGACGGCGATATCGGCAACGTACCCATGCCCCACGGTGGTCGGATGCAGCATGTCCCAGAACAGGTACGTGTTGGGATTAACGCCGGTCAACCCCTGCGCGGGCGCGGTGATGTTGGCAAATCCATACAGCGACGGGTTTGAGCCGATCGAAAGAAACAAAGAATACGCGTCGAGGGTGATAATTGTGATTCCGGGATGCGCAGTTTTGAGCTGCGCGACCGCGGCCGTCAAACCTTGGTTGTACGCGAGAGCCGCGGCGTCGAACGGCAATCGGTTGCTGGTGTTGACGTCTTCGGGAACTTCGCCCACCGGGGGCAGATTCACCCAGAGGAAATACTTCGCGCCGGCCGCCGCGAGCGTATCAATGTTTCCCTGAACGTTAGAAACCGCGGTGGAAGCGGACCCGTTTTGCAGAATGTCGTTCGCTCCGCCCCACAACACGTACAACGCGTTTGCCGGAGGACTCGGGTGAAGTGCCGCGAAGAGCTGCAATTGATCCGTCAACCACGGGATTTGAGTGCCCGATCCCAGTGTGTAGGCGGGATTATGCCCGGTCAAGGCGCCGGCCACGGCGAAGTTCGTTCCTCCGGTCCCCTTCGCAAAAGGCTGCGGAACGGGCAATGCCAGCTTTGAAGCGAGCTGCTCGATCCACAGCCCCAAAGGGCTGCTGGTGGAAGGGACCGAGTTCGTGCCGTCGGTATATTCACCGGTTGCGTACGTGGGCGGACCGGGCGTCGGCAGGCCCAG
Organism: Bryobacteraceae bacterium; assembly: GCA_030037375.1. Taxonomy (GTDB): domain Bacteria; phylum Acidobacteriota; class Terriglobia; order Bryobacterales; family Bryobacteraceae; genus Palsa-187. The sequence goes on from JASHRP010000725.1 coordinate 1,011, forward strand.
CAAAGTGGTTCCGGCATAGAGGTTTCCGTTGTCGGAGAGGCTGTCGCCGAAGACGACCAATTCGGTGAAAGGAATCTGCGCAAAAAGAGGGACGGCTAGAAAGAAAAGTGCGGCACGGCAAAGCACCCGGCCATTTTAGCGCAGGCCTCGTGCTTGAATGGCATAATTCTAATATCGGCCCCAAGTCAGGGTTTGAAACATTTGGCTCGAGAATTCCCTAGCCGCAGGAAACCTGCATGAACCTGACACGAACCCGCGCCGCCTGGATTGTAGGATCGGTCGCCGCTGCCGCTCTGATCGTCAAGCTGCTGATTGCCCTCAAAACGTACGGCACCAATGATGTTTATTTCTACGAGCAGTTCTCGGAGTGGTCGCGTTACGTCGGAGTCGAGCTTTACCGTATCGACCGGTTATTCAACCATCCACCGTCGATGATTCACTTGCTGCACGTTCTGAGCTGGCTTAGCGGCGTCACGGCGCTGCCATTCGCGTTTTGGCTTCGCTTGCCCGCCATTTTGGCCGACGCGGGGAATCTCTTTCTGGTTTGGAACCTTTTAGGGGAACGCGTAACGGAGCGTTCCATATTTTGGGCCCTCGTGCTGCTAGCCGCCGCGCCTCCGCTAATCCTAGTGTCGGGATTCCACGGGAACACCGATTCGGCCGTCATTTTTTTCCTGCTGCTCTCGATTTACCTGGTTCAGATGAAATCGAGTTCGTGGGTCGCCGGCGCCGTTTACGGTCTGGCGCACTGCATCAAGATTTTTCCGCTGATCGCCGCTCCCGTAATTCTTCTGAACCTGGAAGGGAAGGCGCGCAAGGTGAAGTTCTGCGCGGCGGCGGGAATTGTCGTGCTGGCCTTGTGGTCGCCATATTTTTTCCAGGACCCCAAAGCCGTTATCGACAAGGTTCTGGGATATCGGAGTTCCTACGGCTTATGGGGGCTGTCATTTCTGTTGGACAGCGCGACCGAAATCGCGCCGTGGCTGCAGGGGCTAAACGCGGCGTTTGAGCGGTACGGCGCTTACATCACTCTGGGTTTAGTCACGTGGGTCTCGTGGCGGATGAACAGAATGTCGCCAAAGCCGGAGCTATTCGCGCAAGCCGGGTTGGTATTCTTCTTGTTTCTATCCGTGTCAAGCGGGTTTGGCGTCCAGTACCTCGCTTGGCTCGCGCCTTGGGCAGCCGGTCTAGGATGGCTGCCGGCCGCCACTCTCTATGTATCGAGCGGCGTCTTTCTGTTTGTCGTATACCACATGTGGTCGCAAGGTTTCCCGTGGTACTTGGCGGATAGCTTTGCCGTGGGCGATTGGCGCGGGTACTTCGATTACGTGCAGTTGATCTGCTGGGTCTCATTGCTGGTGGTTCTGATTTTCGCTTGGAAGCAGCTTCTGCCGCTGCCCACGATTCCCGCGAGCCTGCGCTGGGGCGGCGCGTTAGCGGCGGCCTTGGCGTTGTACCTCATTCTGCCTCGGCAAATGCCCGCGCCCGAACCTGTAGGCGGCAAGTACGAGGATGCCGTGCGATCCATCAACGCCCAAAGTTACCTGGATCTTGCCGCTTTACTCTCTCACCGGGGGCGCTATCGTGAATCGATCGAGAACGCCCGGCACGCGCTACTGCTTGCGCCCGACGCGGCTGCGGAGGCAGCCCGGATTGTGGCGATCGACGAAGCCGCTCTCAAAAAAAAATAGCTATCTAACGAATAGTAACTACCGGGCCGCGCAGGGCTGTGGGTCCCAGCCGGTGTCATCCTTGATCTTCTTGAAGTGGGTCGTGGTGGTGAACGGCATCGTGAAGTACATCGGGTCCTTAACCTCGCTCGTCACCACCAGCCAATCGTCGCCGTTCGGACCCGTGATGCGATCGTAAAATTCCGTCAGCACCGCGTTGCCGCTATAGGGAACGCCGTTCTTGCGGACATAGCCGGGGAGCATGCGCGTGGTCACGACTCTCAAATTCCCCGCTTTCGGCTGGCCTTTTCCGGTTGTCGCGGCTTCCCACTGCGCAATCGAATAGCCTTGCCATGAAGGTTGCACGTCCGTCGGAACTGTTCCCCCGAAATGCAGCGCGCGGGTTTGCATGCCGGAGTCGATATCGATCTTCAGCGTGTTGTCGTCCGCCCAAGTGGAATGGAAACGTCCGGGCACGCGCATGATCGCAGCCGCGCCGTAGGATTTGCACTGCAAACCGTCCGCTTCATCCTTCGCCGGGTCCCACGCATTCGCCACGGCGCGTCCTTCGCCCGTAAGAGGAACGCCGAGGAAATTTCCTTTGGGCGGTGTGACCATGCGGTAACGCCAATCTTCGGTCACCACGGAAACCCAGTAACCGGATACGTCGATGGGCGCGGAAGCTTTCGCGTTCTGCGGGCCGCGTCCGCCGCCACGGCCACGACCGGCTCCCGCGGGCGGTTGCGCAAGTGCACTCATCACCAGGAAGCTGACGGCAACGAAGAGGGCCAGAGGCGCCGCGCAGCGGCTAGTCGATGGTTTCACCGGGTTTGGTGCCCCAGCCGAATCCATCCGATTTGCGATGCAGCGTCTTCAGCGCGCCGCGATGATCGCCCACGGTTCGAGACGGATTCATGGTGATGACCACCTCATCGCCGACCACCAGCGTGTCGCGCTTTATGCCTTGCTGGCCGAGCTGTCCTGAAGACCGCCATTCCAGTGACCAGCGTTGCATGGCTCCGGATTCATCCGGCGCGTCGATCTGCAGGAAGGAGTGCGGATTGCGCAGCAGGAGTTGCGCGATCTTTCCATCCAGCGTCACTTCCTTGTCCGGATAATAAGTGGCCGAAAGTGAGTGGTGCGCGTAGGCGGCGGTCCCGATCAGGAACGTGCCCGCTGCAATCGCGAAAATCGCCGCTCTGTGCGTCATATGCCGATCAACTCCCACCTCGGGCATTGTATCTACTTTTTCAGACTCTTGTATGCTGCTTCGATGAATTTGTCCGTGGTCCATTCGCCGGTGGTAGATCCGTAGATCGGATCGTAGTCCATGGTCGGCCTCGCGGCCTTGACCTCTTCGAGCGTCTTGCCCTTCTTGATCAGATCCTGAATCCGGTCCCGCATGATCGCGACCATGTTGCGGTAATTCGCGACGTCGCCGATATCGCAGAGGCGGCCGTGACCCGGAATAATCATCGTTCCGCCTTGCGTACGGAACTCCGGAATCGCCAGATCGAGAATCCGGTTCAACCCGTCCAGCACGCCATTAATGCTGCCGCCTTTATCCACTTCGATTACCGGATAGCTGTCGGTGCGGAGAATATCGCCGGCGGCGATCACGTCGGAATAGCGGAAGAAGACGATGCTGTCTCCATCGGTGTGCGCGTTCGGAATGTGATACGCGATCACGCCTTCTCCGTTAAAGAACTGGCTGAGTTTATAGAGCGGCACTCGATAGGTTTCCGTGGGCCATGCGGCCGACGGGATGGAAGGTTTTCCGCCCGGGCCTTCGCTCATCCTCTGCAGCACTTCTTCCCGCGCAACGACCTCTGCCGACGGTACGACTCCAACCGGCGGAAATGTCACGCCCACAATCTTGGAATCGGACGGAAGCTCGGCCAATCTTGCGTTTCCGCCGGTGTGGTCGGCGTCAATACTGGTATTGAAGATGAATCGCACCGGCTTCGGAGGCGCGGGC
>JASHRP010000726.1 GCA_030037375.1 Bryobacteraceae bacterium
CTCGATTTGGCCTTGGGTCCGCGCTTGTCGCTTGGCGCGGACTCGAGCGGCCAGATCTTCGGCCATCGCGCGATTCTCAATAAAGGATCGGCCGCGATCGAAAATGGCGCGCAGTTTCGAATTGAAGCGCGGGGTTTGAAAATCGACTCCGGAGCCGTGCGCGTGTCGCTGGGACGCGGCGCTCTCGTGGACGTGGCGGCTCTGAGCGGACCCGCGCGCGTGTTCAACTCGCGCGGGATGCTGGTCGCGGCGCTTGCGCCAGAGGAGGCGCTCGAATTCGATCCGCAGGCGCCTGACGAGTTTGAGAAGCTCACCGGATGCCTGCATAACGCAAGCGGCCACTTCGTAATCACGGACGAATTGACAAACGTAACCGTGGAACTGACTGGGTCCGGTCTCGCTAAGGAGGCGGATAACAGGGTCGAAATAACGGGCGCAATGGATTCCGCGGGCGGCTCCGGCTCCAGCGGGCCACAAGTGGTTCGCGTACGCGAGCTGAAACGGCTCGGCAAAGGATGCGTGGATACCAAAGCGGCTGCGGCCGGCTCTGTGGGAACGCCGGGAGGGAGCGGAAAAGCCGGAAGTATCAAACTGACAACCATCGCCATCATCGGGGGGGTCGCGGCTGCCGCGATCGCAGGTGTCGCGGTTTCCGGGGCTCTCTCGTCCGGAGCCACCCCATCCGAAAGCCGCTAGCGACGAAGATGGCGCTTCAAGTGGCGACCTCCGTCGGCTCGGGGCTGGTCTTCGCTTTGGGTGCGATCACCGCGGCACGATTGGCCTACGCCGACATCCAATCCAGGCGTGACACCATTTTCGCGTTAACCACCGCGGCAGAAATCGATCGCTTCGCTCCACCTGCCGGTTATTTCGAGCGCCTCGCCGGTTTCGATCCCAGCAATAGTGAGAAGTGGCTCGATGCCGCAATTCAAGCCAACCCGCGAGATAGCCGTATGTGGATCGCGAAAGGCCTCGCGGCTGAGCGCCACAGCGACATTCAAACTGCCGAATTCGATCTCCTTCAAGCCGCTCGAATCGACCAGAGGTATCTGCCGGCCTGGACGCTGACGAATTTCTATTTCCGCCGGGCTGCCTCGGGAGAATATGGGCAAGAATCCTTCTGGCGCTGGGCCCGACGGACGGCCAGTCTCACTTACGATGAGTTCCGTCCCTTGCTTGCTCTCGCGCACTCCTTCGAGCCAAGTCCGCGCACTGTCATCGAGAAACTCGCCGGCGGAAATCGGCTCTTGTACGCGGACTTGGACTATCTCGTTCAGCAGGGACACCTCGATCAGGCGCAGGAGGTTGCTCGGATTCTTATGGCTCGGGGCGGGAACGAAGCGGCCGATGCTCCGCACCTGATCGCCCTGGCGGACCGGCAGATCCGCGCGGGCCGCGCGCGTGACGCGCTCGAACTGTGGAACGCGGTGTCCGCGCCCTTAGATCCGAATCGCGGAACGATTCTCGGAAATCAAGATCTATTGACCGAACCTGCGGGGCTTGCGTTCGATTGGCGCCTCCCGCACGCCGGCGGCTTTACGTCGACGTGGAGGCCTGCTCGGCTTTCGTTCTCGCTCTCCGGCAAACAAACCGACCAGTGCGTGCTCCTAGAGCAACCAGTGCTCCTCGCGCGAGGGAAACGCTACCGTCTTCGCTTCGAGTACGTCACGAATACTTTAACCTCGCCAACCGGTCTCGCGTGGGACCTGGATGGCGCGCCCGGTACCGATCTCAGTCCCGCCTCATCTTGGCGCTCGGCCGAATTTCTGCTTGGGCCATCTCAGTGGAGCGGCGAAACGGTTCGGCTGGGCGAACTTCATCTTTCTTATCGCCGAAAACCCGGATCCGTAGCTGCGATTGGCCGGATTGAGCTTCGACGGCTTGCGATGGACGCTTTATGAAGGAGCAAAACCCGCCGGCTCTCTCTCGTCTCGCCGGCACTCCGGCATATTCTTGCCCCCACTGCCGGTCACGGGTCGTTTACCGGTCCCACCGGCGCGGGGCATTCGATTACCTTTTCCACGCTTTGGGCGCCGAAGTTCGCCGCTGCCATGATTGCCGTTCCCGTCATGCAGCCTTTACTACGTTCTCTGTTCCACTTGGCGAACCGAAGTTCACCGCGAGTCGTTGGACAAAGCTCCTGGTGATGGCCTCCGGATTACTCGGATGTCTCTTATTCGCGTGGTGGGCTATCCGGCGTTTTACGGACTTATCTGGCTGAAATTCACCTAGTTTTCGCCTGAAAAGGACCGATCACTCCTAAGGAGGTTCACTTAGGAGTGTTCGAATCTGCAAATGCCCAAAAACTTTCGCCTCGGTCAATTTTGGCGAGTATCGTCGCTCACGCCTGCGGGATCATCTTGCTCGGGCTGATCAGCTTCCCAGAAGTTCGGCCAATTGCCCATGGACAAGCCACACTTCTGATCGTGCCGGCGGTCGAGCGGCCTGTACTCCAAACCCGAATCAAACCCCTCCAGGCCCGAGCCAAGGCCAAACCATCTCGCAAATTTGTCCCGCCCACGCCGAGCCCTAGAATATCGTCTCACTTGCCCCCACTCGCCGATCCGGGGCCGATGGCGGTAGACACTCGACCGCTGAAAATGCCTGAGGTTCCTGTGGAGGCTCCCGCGGTTCTCGAAGTTCCGCGCAACGCGGAGGGCTTTGGTGCGGCAACGATCGTCGCACGGAACTCGTCTTCAAAGCCGCCCTACGAAACAGGCGCATTCTCCGCGGCTGCTGAAAGTGACGGAGGAGGGTGGCACGGCGCGATCACTCGCGCTTCCGAATTTGCTGCCGCCGAGGCAGCGGAGGCGCAGCGGCCCAATGCCTTTGTCTCCGCGACCGCTGGTTTCGGTACCGCAATCGTTGCTGAACCAGTCCGCTCCTCCTCCCGGCCGCCTTCGGCATCTGCCCTGAACACGCCGGTCGAAATCCTGGACAAACCGCGGCCGATTTACACCGAAGAGGCGAGACGCGCCGCGATCGAAGGCGAAGTGCTGATCGAGGTTCTTTTCGGAGCATCGGGCCAGGTGCGCGTGTCGCGCGTCTTGCGGGGACTCGGGCACGGCCTGGATGAACGGGCCGTGGACGCCGCGGAGCGCATCCGATTCAGGCCGGCGATGCGCGGAGGCGCGCCCGTAGATTCCTCAGCCGTGGTCCACATCGTCTTCCAACTCGCTTATTAGCAAGTCCGCATGAAAGGAACCCATGTGCTTTTCGCCTGTTGGTTAGCATCCGCTATGGCAGCATGGGCGCAACCTCCGGCCAGTCCAGCGGTCGACCGCCTGCTCGACAAGATCGTTGACCAGGAGCGGGGGTTCGTGGCGCGCATGAAGGCGCGCGCGCCCCTGATCGAAACCTACGTTCAGGAGACAGCTGGCTCAGGCAGCGATGCGCTTCCCGATAAGGACCACTACTTCCTGGGGCGTTTTCGGCTCGGTGAGACCGTCGCTTACGAAAAGCTGATCGAGCGCACCGACCCGCCACTGAAAGCGCCGTCAAAACCTCTGTTCGGGCATCGCGCGGCTGCGCCGCCTCCGCTGATCTTCTTGCCGCGAGGCTTCGCACAGATGACCGTCATGGATTTGCACGGTTTCAACCGCGCGAACTACAACTTCGAATATGTGGGCCGCGAATTCCTGGGCGAGGTTCGTTGCCTGGTCTTCGATGTCTCGCCGCGTACCCGCGGAGAAAGCGGAAGATTCACGGGCCGCGTTTGGGTTGAGGATCGTGATAATAACGTTGTCCGCTTTGATGGCACCTATGTCGCCGGCCCGGCCCTCAAGGGCACGCCGCCCGAGCGCTATTTTCACTTCGATAGCTGGCGAATCAACGTGGCTCCCGGGGAGTGGATCCCGTCTCAAATCTACGTGGAAGAGGAAGGACCCGAAGGAAACCGGCATTTCAAAGCTCAAACGCGAATATGGGATTACAATTCGGCCAAGGCAAGAAAGCTGGATGAGCTGACCAGCATTCTTGTAGATAAAGAATCCGGAGTTAAGGATCAGGCGCCGGCGCAGGACCTTTCGCCGCTCGAAAGTCAGCGGTCATGGGAGAAGCAGGCGGAAGACAATATCGTGACTCGCCTCGAAGAGGGCGGATTCCTTGCGCCGCCCGGACCAGTGGACGAGGTGTTGAACGGGGTGGTGAAGAACTTGATCGCGTCGGCGGGTCTTAATGTCGATGCTCGCTGCCGGGTGTTGCTAACGACGCCGATCGAGACCTTTTCGATCGGCCATACCATCGTGATCAGCCGCGGGCTGATCGATGTTCTCCCGGACGAGACCAGTCTGGCGTTGGTACTCGCCGCGGAGCTGTCGCACATTGCATTGGGACACCGGACGCCGACGCAGTTCGCCTTTCACACCCAGATAATGTTTGGCGATGCCGAACTGATGCAGCGATTTCACTTCGAACGGTCCCCGCAGGAAATGGATGCCGCGGCGAAAAAGACCATCGAGATCATGCGCGCGTCTCCGTACCGGAAAACCGCCGGCGCGGGTGTGTTTCTGAAGGCGCTCGCGAGCCACGGGCCGATGTTGCCGCGCCTTCTGGCGGCCAATCTCGGGAATCAAGTCGCGAATCAAGAGGCGTTGAGCCGGCTCGCCGAATTTACGGCGTCCGCGCCCGCGCTGGAAGAAGAGAAAATCGAGCAGATCGCCGCTTTGCCGCTTGGTTCACGCGTGAAACTGAATCCGTGGACCAACCAGATCGAACTCGTCAAAACCAGACCGCTGGAACTGCTCTCGCCGCGCGAAAAGATGCCTTTTGAGATAACGCCATTCGTGCTGCACCTTACTCGCGTGGAGCAGGCGGCAGGAAATGCTGAAGCCAGACAGCCGTAGAGTATTTGCAAAACTCCTGACGCTTCTCGGGGAAACGACGCGCGAGATTGGAATTCTCATTGTCGTCTTCGCGCCACTGGAATTCTATTTGCGCGGCCCCGCTCCGCAGTTCAGGAGTGTCTACTGGCTTGTCGCCTTCGGCTTGCTAGCGATAGGTGTGGGTATTACGATGGAAGTGTTCGCGGAGAAGATTGTATGAGCCCACAAGACCCATGGTTTTGGACCATTGCCGCAACCACTCTGATAGAGGTTACGGGGCTAGTGATCCTCTTTGTGGCTCTATTCAGCTCGCGCCGCCGGGGAAAGAAACCTGATCTCCACAAGACCGGAGACTGAAAGCAAATGAGTCCGGCTTGGAACGAGCGCAATTCGCTCACCTAATAGAACAGCTTCCCTTGCAGGTACTCCGCTCCGCCTTGCACTGCGCCCGCCCCTTTTTTGTCGTGGTGCGCTTGAGGCAAGCGCTATACATGACGGAGCAGCGGCTCCTGCATTGCTCCAGAACGCTTTTCGATTCGACCGCTGGCGCGGCTGCCAGCAGCAGCAAGACAGCCACAATGACCCTCATCGTTACCATTCCTCACTGAGTACTATCGGTTTCCGCGACGAACTTCTCCACGGCCATCGTATAAATCGCGGGCTTGCCGTGCTGATCGCTGCCGAAAAAGATGTTCTGGCTGTTGGGCGAGAATATCGGGGAGACCATGCGCGGGTCGCTCGCCCTGTGTTCGCAAAGGGTTAGCTCGCGTTTCACGGATCGCACCAGCAGCAGCACGTGCGGTGAAGCCTTGCTGCCGCTTGCGCCGACGAACACGCTTGCATCCGCGTTGCGCTCGAACGCCACGAATTGGGTGGTATCCGCGATCGCTGCATCCGAGTTCATATCCGGCGTGAATTCGCGAATGTTGTGCAGTTTGTGCGGATCGGCGGGAAAGTTCAGATAAAAGAAGCTGGTTCCGCTGGGATGCCAAGTGTATGGCCCCGTCTCGCCGGGTGCGACCTTCAGGCGGTAATTCTGCTGCGCGTCGTAGTTGGCGAGCCAAATCCCGCTTCCCCGGCCATACAGAATCGCGGCCCGGCGCGGCCTCGGAATCGGATTGCGCATCGGCTCGCTTGCCTCCGCCAGCGTGGTGGAACTGCCATCGGTCATCTTGATCAGCCGCAGACGGTGAAGCTCGCCCTTTTTTTCGATCAGCCCGCCGTACAATCCGTCTTCCGCCAGGCCGAAGCCCGCAGGTTCAAAGCCCGCCGATAGCTGGCAGACTTCGCGAATCCTCCCGTTGCCGGCGTTTACGCTCAGCAACTTGTCCCCGGCCAGGCAACAGAAACTGCGCTCGTCCGGCGTTAAAGTGAGGGAGGCCGGATATAGGCCCTCCTGCTCCGTCAACTGGCGCGTGATTCCACCTTTCGACTCCATGCGAAAGGCCTCCATCCGGCCGGTTGCATCGGAAGCGTAGAGCAGGAAATTTCCGCGCTTCGGTTGCGACCGCGCGAAGTGAGGCGGCAGCAAGCTAGTAAACTCCGGATCGGTCAGGCGGACGACCTGAAACTCCGTGGAGGGGTCGCTGTAGCGGAACAGCGCGGAGGGAGCGGGTTTATTTTTTTCGGCTAGCGCGGCGCCACAGCTAACGGGAATCGCACAGAGAAACCAGCGCCGCGACCGAACCATCTTTCGATGGTAGCTCTTTGAGCTAGCTTTCGATGGTAGCTCTCTTAGAAAGGCAGATCCGGCCGAACCTGCTGATACATCGCCGAGTGAGCCAGGAACGGGTACGGGTTCATGGCCACTCCGCCCCGCCGCACCTCGAAGTGAAGATGGGGCGCGGTTACGCGGCCCGTGTTTCCGGAATAGCCGAGAATGTCGCCGCGCCGGATCTCTTGCCCCGGGATTACTTCAAACCGCGAGAGGTGGGCGTACTTCGTGCTCCAGCCATTGCCGTGGTCTATGACCACCATCTTGCCGTAACCCCCGGCAATAAACGCAGCATACTCGACGATCCCGTCCGCTGCGGCGCGGACCGGAGTTCCCATCGGCGCCGATATATCCACGCCGGGGTGAACTTCGCCGTGATTTTCGCCCTCCGGTGAAAAGGGGTCCTCGCGGTCGCCGAACAGGCTGAGAAGCCGTCCGTTGACGGGCCACAGGCTAGGAATCGTGTTCTTCTGCCAGGCGCGGGCGTATTCATGATGCAACCGCGAAATGCTGGCCGTCTTCAGGAAGTTATACTCTTCTATAGATTCCTTATACCCGGGAACCAGAGGCCCTTCGTCAGCGATGTCGTCAGAGCTGTCCAAGCCCCGGTTTAAGCCAAGAGCTACGCTTACCTCGCTCGCCATCATTTGCAAAGAGGCTAACTGCTCCTCTTTCTGTCCGTTCTCCTTGAGCAGAGCCTGATATCTCGATCGAAGCGTGTCATTCTCGCTGCGCAGGGAATTATAGTTGGCCACCTTCCAGGTCATGCGAAGATAGCTCGAAACCATTCCAAACAGCGAAATCGAACCAAAAAGTGCAAGTCCTACAACTACATACAGCGCTTGATGCGGAATGTGAATTCTTCGCAGCCGTCCATGCAACGAATGTGCAAGGACGACCACAAAATAGTGCTGCTTCATGCTTCTCCTATTTTTTCTCTAACACTCGGCACGATTCCCAAAAGGCAGCTATCGTTCGGAGCCTTGTGGCAGAACAGAGAACCGTAGGCCGGAGAGTACTACGCAGACGCTACAAAAATTAACGAATTGTCAGAATATCGAAAAGGAACCAGATTGTCAAGAAAAACCTTGCCGGGTTCCGCAACGGCACCAGCCTTGACGCATCCTTTTCCCGATTCAGCTAAGCTGGTGTCAAACATGATCTTCTCGCGTTCCGCCGAGTACGCCATCCGCGGGATGGTTTGTCTGGCTCCCCTTCCGCCCGGCGAGCCGGCCTTAGTTAAGCAGATCGCCGCAGACACGGGAATCCCGGTCCACTTCCTAGCCAAGGTTCTCCAGGACCTGGTTCGCGAGGGGTTTCTGAAGTCCAATAAGGGTCCGCACGGAGGGTTCCGTCTCAACGTCCCCGCCGATCAACTCCCTTTACTTCGAGTGATCGAGGCGGTCGACGGCGCGGGCCGGTACCAGCGCTGCATCGCGGGAAACGAGGAATGCCATGAGCGGGTTCTTTGTTCCATGCACGATTCTTGGATGCCCGTTAGGAGTCATATCGTAGAATACTTGCAGGGAACTTCAATCGCCGATCTGGCGAAGTCTTTGGCGGAGAAGCGCCGCCTGCTGGCTCGGAGCCGACGCACCGCTCCCCGCAGGTAGAGTCTCGGTTTCTTTTAAGGAGCAAGTATGCAGAATTCCGTTCTTGTGCCCATGGTGGTGGAGCAGACCTCGCGCGGAGAGCGAGCCTTCGACATCTACTCGCGCCTGCTCAAGGAAAATATTATTTTCTTGGGCACGCCCATTGACGATAACATCGCCAATCTGGTAATCGCCCAACTGTTGTTCCTGGCCGCCGAGGATCCGGAGAAGGATATTTCGATCTACATTAACTCGCCGGGCGGATCGATCACCGCCGGGCTGGCCATCCTGGACACGATGCGGCTGGTGCAGCCGGATATCGTGACTTATTGCGTGGGACAAGCCGCGTCCATGGCCGCGGTTCTGCTGGCCTGTGGAACCAAGGGCAAGCGCTATAGCCTGCCGCATTCGCGAATCCTGATTCACCAGCCGTCAATGAGCGGATTGGCCGGCCAGGCGACGGATATCGACATTTACGCGAAGGAAATCCTGCGCATGCGCGAGACGTTGAATGACATCCTGGCGAACGCCGCGGGCCAGCCGATTGAGCGGGTCGCGCGAGATGTGGATCGCGATTACATCATGGAGCCGGAACAGGCGCTCGAATACGGCTTGATCGACCGCGTGATCACCAGCCGGACGTTGGAACCGGTAACGAAGTAGCCGGCAGCGAAGCAGCTATTCGATCACCTTCGGAACAATCACCAGGATCAGGGCATTGCCGGCAGGGTCGATGCTGGATTTGCCAACGACGGTCTTTTGACCCTCGGCCAGATCCAGGTCGGTGCGTATCGAGGCGACGGTGCTATTGCCTCTTTGTTTGCCGTCGGGCCCATACGTAGGCGGGGCGTTCAGCGAGAGTGAGAGGTTGCGGATATGCACCATGTAGGGCTTTCCGTCCGACACTCGTATGTTTTGGTAGCTGAAGTAATAGCGCAGGCCGCTGGAGCCCGGCAAAAACCCTTCTGTAGACACGCCAACGCTGTTCGGTCCGCTGCGGCTGCGAACGATAAACGACTCGGTCAGTTTGTAACTCTTGTAGGCGAATAGGTTATGGAGCTGCCTGATTGTGGCCGCAAGATCTTGGGGCACGTCATCCGAGGACGGCTGAACGATCCCGGATAACAGATACACGGTGAACTCCACGTTGGGAACAGCCGGCTCGGTCTGCTTTTCCTGGCCCCAAGCAAGCGCGGCAGCGGCCGCCAGCAAGCAGATTCTGCGCATCATTTTTATTCCTTCCTAGTTGTCGATCAGCCAATAAATGACGACGTCCGGATCGGGCGTCAGCATCTTGATCTTGAGCGGCTCTTTCTGGGGTCGAGGAACCTCGACCTGCGGTTCGGACACGATTCTGTCCGCGGTTGGATAACTCAGTAACGCGGCCAGGAGAGCGGCTGCCGCGGCAGCAGCGAGAAACCAGCGGCGGCGCGGAACCGCCACCGAAATGGGCGGAAGCTCCTCGGATTTTAACGACTCCAGGACAGCCGAGTTCGCCGCAAGATCCAGCGACAAGGCGCGGCACGACGCGCATTCCTGCAAATGCGCACCGACAAAGCCGTCCGGCTCACCCTGCGCCAGCAACAATTCACATTCCTGGCAGGTCATTGCCGATTCCTCACATACTTCGCTAGCTTCAGCCGTCCGCTCGAAGCCTGGCTGCGCACCGTGACCTCCTCAACCCCCAGAATGGCCGCGACCTCCGCCGTCGAAAGGCCTTCGATATCGCGCAAGACTACCGCCGCGCGCTCCCGCTCCGGCAATTTCGACAGTCCCTCCACCACCAGCCGCTTGCGCTCCTCGATCGCCACAACGCGCTCCGGGTCCGGGGCCGGATCGAGATCCGGGCGCTGCTCTCTCGCAGTGAATTCCGCGACCGTCCTTCGCCTGCGGTGATGATCGTTACACACATTCACCGTGACGCGGTAAAGCCAAGCCTTCAAATCCGGTCCCACGCGTTCTCGATGCCGGAAAAGCCGAAGAAAAACCTCCTGCGCGGCATCCTGCGCGTCTTCGAGCCGTCCGAGCAGCCGGTAAGCGACCCGCAGAACCATCTGCTGGTGCTGTTGAACCAGCCGCTCGAATGGGTCCGCGTCGTCGCTCGCAATGGCCGGCAGTATCGCCTCTCCGACTGTCACTTCACAAGACAATACGCGCGAGACGGTCAATTCGTTGATACGGATCGTTGACGCGGCGAAGCTTAGGAGTCGCGAACCAGTTTCCTCAGACGCGGTGATGGAAGCGTCCTCCGCGTCGACCGCGGATTTCGCGCTGCGGCGTCTCCGCAGGCGAGCGCGGCCAGCATGCGAATTACAAAATCCAGCCAGGTCCTGGCAATGTCCTCCATTGCGAGCCGCGCACGCGCGGGAATCGGTGCTTTAATTCTATTGAGCAGCCTAAACGGGAGGGCCGCTGGCGTTTTGGGCGAGACGAGAGCTACTGGAAAGAGGAGGCTCTACCTCGTCGGCCAGGCATTTTATTGTTCCAATCAGTGCCAGAGCTGGTACCACTTCCGCACGGCGGGTGAATGGTCCAGGACCAGCGGCTCCAAAGGCTCTCCCTCCACGGCCGCGCGGGGATTATCGACGCAGAGCGTTCGCGCTGCTTGTTCACCGCAATTTTCGGCAAGCCACTTCCGAGCCAAATCCAGGCGCGGCGGACGATGCTGACAATCGTGAGCGTCGCTGGCCACGAAGTGGACCAATTTCCCCTCCAGCAGGCGCTTACAAAAATCCTGCGCGTTGCGGCCAAAATGGCCCGTGAGGCTCTGCGCGGTGATTTGAGCGGTGGCTCCCTGGTTCACCCAGGCTTCGATGTCCTTGATCCGTCGCCGCAGTAGCGGGTTTCGCTCAGGATGGGTGATCACCGGCACCATGCCCGCGCGGGCGAGCTGGGCGAAAATCTCTCCGGTGTTGGGAATGATCTGCAAATTCGAGAACTCCACCAGCAGGTAGTTCTTCCGATTGATGGTATATTTGCGCGGATTTTCGAGCGCGTCCTGGATATTCTCGTAGTTCAGATGAAAGTCGCAGCCGGAGTATAACTCTATTACGCCGCCCGCGGCTTCGGAAAGCTGCGCGAGCCGCTCCGCAATCAAAACCGGTTCGTACCGGTATTCGTGATCCGCGTGCGGCGTGGCGACCAGGGCCGTGGTGCCGTGTTCTGCGGCCAGGCGGATCATGGCCAGAGACTCCTCGGCTGTGTCCGCTCCGTCGTCTAGATCGTGGAGGACGTGGCTATGGATGTCGACCAAGTGTCAGTCACAATGGAGCAGACACGCTGCTCCATATCAGTCACAATGGAGCAGACCCGCAGCTCCGTATCGATTTTACCGTGATTTGCCGCGAATCCCGTTCCACCACTGATTCAGGCGCGCGCTCAACGATGGTTCCGGCGCGGCCGGAGGGGCGTCAGGCTCGAAGCTTGAGGTGGCGCGAACCTCGGGCAGCGGCGGCGGCGGCTGATAGGGCGTCTTCGAAACCATCCGAATGTGATAGCCATTGAAGGCAAAGGTGCGTTTGTATAGCTGGCCGTCCTTATCCTCCAGCACCACTGAAAACGCCTTCTCATCCTCGCCCGGTCTCACCTCGGTTTCGATCGGATAGTAGCCCTTGACGTTCCGCTCGATGTACGCGGTTTCGTAGTGATGACGCTTGAAGCTCCACACGAAGACTCGGAAGCTGTCGAAGTCATAGGGGTTGAGGCCGGCCGACGCGGTGGTCCATAACCAATTCTGCTTGACCTCGTCTTTAGCCTTGTCCTGCACGTCGCCGAGCGGCAGATACGCGGTGACGCGGTGCCCCTCGGCATACTGCGCGACTTCCTCCGGAACGTCCATGACCAGCATTCGCGCCAGCGCCCAACCGGCCTCTCCATCGGAAGTTCGGACCAGATCCCAATCGTCCTCCGGGGGCGGAGGGGTCGAAGGAGCCGGCTTCGCGGCAGGCGGAGGCGCATGCGATCTGGATAGCTCCATCCAATCCGGCGGCGGGCCGGGAGGCGCGGGAAGTGGCATCAGCAGCGGCGCACCCGGCTTAGATTTGGACTTCTTCGGAGCCGCTGCGCGATGCACCGGGATATGCTTGGGCGGTGCGGGCGGCGCATGCGGAGAAACGCGATGCGCGATCACCTGCACCTTCGCGCCGTCCGGAATCTGAAAGAAGCTGGGCGCCTGGCGGTATGGCTCGGCATGGACATTCAAAGCTTCGTATACTTTGGCCGAGCCTTGCGAAGGGAGCTTCGCGGCGCTGGCTGCCAGCAGACGCAGGTCCGTCATCTGCTGCTCGCTCAAAAGATTGTTTACGTCGGTCCAGCCCTCCACGCCGGCCGAAGTGCGCACCCGCACGAATCGTCGCCGGACTTCGAGCACTTCCAGACGGTCTCCGTGCTTAGCGGTCGCCGCAACTTGCGATTTTGTCCCCAGATCGCTGCGCAAGTTGAGCGCCGGTGGACCCGCGTAGGCAGTACCCGTCGCCGGTTTGGGAGGAGGCGCGGAACTGCACGACGCAAGAACGAGGGAGGCGAGGAGCCCTAGCCAATGCCCAAATCGTCGACCCGTTCGAGCGGAGAGCCGCAACGCCGGCAGATGAGAGAACCGCAGTCTCCGCAGGCTAGAGGGTCCGCGACAGCCTCGCCGCATCGGGGACAGTAAAACTCGATGGTTGGTTCGTTCGCCATCGGGGACGCCTGCCACCGCGCCTTATGGCTCCCCTGGCGCCGTCACCTGAGCCTGCGCGGTCACGATATTACCGCGGGCTTTTACGAACAAATCGTACTGGCTCATCAGGTCGCGCACCAACGCGTCCCCGATCATGTGATAACCCTGGCCGGTGAAGTGCACGTGATCGGTCTGGGCAACGCCCGCGGTTACCCACTCCAGCATCGATCCCTTGCCGCCCATCTTCGCGCGCAGATCCCAGAATGGGCAGCCGTTCGCCAGCGCCGCTTGGCGCTGCGCTTCGACGATCATGTCGAGCTGATCCATCGGCAGCCAGCCCTTGCGAGTCTTCTGATCGCGATCGGGCGGGCCAACCACCAGGATGGTCGCGGCCGGAGCGGCTTCGCGGAAGCGGGCGATCAGGCTCGAAAACATGTCGCGATAGGATTCGAGCGTCCAATCCTTGCGCCCGGCTTCATTGGTGCCGTAAGCCAGCACGATCATCGCGGGATTGCGACGCTCGATATTCGACCGCAGCGTTTCCTGGTTCCAATCGAGAATGATCGAGGCTTGCGCTCCGTTGATCCCCAGCGTTTCGTAAGTCACGCCGGCAGGCTTTTCCGCGACCCATCCGAACAACCTGACCGGCGCTTGATCGAGCGTCTCGAGCTCCAGACGATGCGGCCCGGGCATGGCGTCCAGGTGGTAATAGGCCGGGCTTGGGTCGCCGTCGGTCGAGACCCGGTCAATGGGAACGCCATTGTCGTAGAGCTGAAGCGCGCCGCCGCCAGGCTGCTGGTAATAGTAAAGCTCGAAGTTGTTGGCGTCCGCCTCGACGTAAACGCCTTCTCTAGGCGCGCGCACCGACATGCTGATCCCGCCCAATCCGTATACGCCGTCGCCAGATCGTCCCACCAGGCCATCGGTGTGCCAACCGCTGGTCGAACCGCTGCGCACATCCTCGCGCCGGTAGCCGTTCCACGGGCGGCCCGCGAAAGAATATCCCGCGCCGCCGTCGCCGAATTTTTCCTGGAGCTTGACGCGCATCTCACCGGTCCATTCGTCCGCGGCGGCATGAGAATCGCCGTAATGCAGAATGCGGACCGGTCCGGAAGCCTGTCCCTCTTGCAGCCGGTATAACTGCTCGAAAAACGGAATCAGCGCGGCGGGGTTCTCCACCGGTATGTCCGCGCCGTCGGCGACGTATCGATAGACTGCATCGTGCGCTTGAACGCGCAGTTTGGGAGGCATCGGCGCCGGCTTGGAGCGCTTCGGAGGCGTCTTCGAGCTAGTTGAAGGCTTAGGGGCCGTGGAAGGCTTTGCCGGCGCCTTCTTTGTCGTCGTAAGAGACTTCGCGGTGGCGGCCGATCCAGAAGGCTTTCCAGAACTTGCCGGCTTTCCAGAGCTCGAAAGATAGCGCTTCTTCGTCGGTTTTTTAGGGGCGGACTTCGCTTTGGTTTTCGATTTCGGCTTCGCCGGCGCGGTTGCCGGTGCGATCGCCCAGGACAGCGCCGAGGCGGCGATCACCGTGGCCAGAGTCAGCGCAATTCGCATCAGTTCGAGGGCTCGCTCTGGGAAGATGCGGCTTGGGCTTCCACGCCCAATTCCAACTTTTTCAATTCTCGCAACTTATATTCTTTATACCCGTCTCGCAGGGCATCGTACAACAGCCCCCCGACAATCCTCGCCCCGGCTGGCATGGGATGGATGAAATCCGCCCCCACCAAACGAGGTTCTCCATTGTACCAACGCGCCATGGTTCCCGCGCCCCCCATGGCTTCGAAGGTGTTAAAGAACGCGACGCCCAACTCCGCCGCGGCCTTCGATTCGATATCCACCAGGCGCGGCAAAGCCTCGACGGTTCCGATATCGCCGCTATCCTTGCGCTCCCCGCGATCCATTGGACTCATGAGCAGAATCGCGGAATCCGGCACCGCTGCCCGGATTCGGCGCACGGCTGCTCTCAATTCGGGACCCCAGGTGCCGTCGACGAACTTCGCGTAACCGCTTTCATTGGTTCCGAAGGCGACAACCACCAGGTTCGGCTTATAGTGCCTCAATTCCGCGGCCCATTGCGCGCCGTTCAATGCGTGCGAAAGCAAAGTGATGTTTGCTCCATTGATGCCAAGGCTGCTATAGACCACCCCCGGCCCGGCCTTGCGAAAATCCGCGCCGTACAAACGCACCGGCCCACGCGTGACTCGGAGCGTGAATTCTTTGGAGCCCGGCGGAATCGCAAACGACGCGAAGCCGGGCGATTGTTCGCCGTCGGTATCCGCCGATCCGAGCTGCGCGCTGCCGTGGTCGCCGGAGGCTTCGAGCGTAAATGATCCTCCGCCGGGCTGCTTCAAATAGGCGATCTCGACCCTGGTATGGGCCGGATCCTTGAGTGTCCAGTGCGCGACCGAGCCAGTTTGACCGCGAAAGCTGGCCGCGCCTAGACCGTGCAATCCGTCCTTGAGCTCCGTGGAACCGGCGACATCTATTTTCCAGTTGGACGCATCCATGTCCACGCCGCGATGCCCGTACCACGCCCATGGCCGCGCGATCAGAACAAAGCCCGATCCTCCGTCGCCGAACTGCTTCTGGAGCAAAGCCCGAGCGTCGGCCGTGATCAGATCGGCCGTAGTGGGAGAATCGCCGTAATGCAGCACCACGGCTTGTCCGGAGTTGAGCGCCGTGAAGAACGGATCGAGCTCATGCGTTGGATCGAACAAATATGCGTACGCATCGGAGGCGGAAGCGCCCAGATCAATCGGTGCGCGCGCGCCCCCGGCGCCCGGTGCGACCTCGATTTTGACTTGGCGCTGCGGCATCTTGACCGGCTCAATCGGAATCGGCGGCGGCGGCGGCACCGGCATCTGCCAAACTAGCGGCACGCTCTGGAAATCGAAGAGTTGAGGATCCCGCATGCGAAGGCACAGCATCGCCGCCGTGAACGTGGCGACGGTGAAAATGGTCTTCCAGGGCATCGTCAGAAGTTCGTGTAGATGAACGGGACCGCGCCCGTCCGAGCGACAAAATGCAGCCCGAAGACCAGCCCCGCAAGCGCCGCGGCCTGAGCATAAAACGGCGCGCGCACGTAGATGTTGACGCTGAAGTCATACCACTTCTTCGGGAAGTAGTGGAACAGAACCGCGATTCCCAGAATCACGCCCAG
>JASHRP010000727.1 GCA_030037375.1 Bryobacteraceae bacterium
CAAGGGCAAGCCGTTCCCGTGCTACGCGATTCCGCTCAAGGCCGGAATGAGCATCGGCATGCTGCTGATCAGCGTTGAGCTGTTCATTATGCTCTGCATCCTGCTCTTCATCCCGGGTGAGTATGCCGGACCGTGCTTCATCGGATTCGCGATCGGCGAATCGCTGGGAGCGGCCGCTCTGCGCGTCGCGGGCGGCATCTTCACCAAGATCGCCGACATCGGCGCGGATTTGATGAAGATCGTGTTCAAGATTAAAGAAGATGACGCGCGCAATCCCGGCGTCATCGCGGATTGCACCGGCGACAACGCGGGCGACTCGGTCGGCCCCTCCGCCGACGGTTTCGAAACCTACGGCGTCACCGGCGTCGCGCTGATCAACTTCATCATTCTCGCCGTGGCCAGCGACATTACCAAAGTCCAGCTTCTGGTGTGGATCTTCGCCATGCGCGTGATGATGATCATCGCGGCCGGCATCTCGTACTTCCTCAACGAGGCCGTGGCCAAGGCCAGGTATCAGAATCTCGACAAGATGAATTACGAGGCGCCCTTGACCTCTCTGGTCTGGCTGACCAGCGTCATCTCCATTGCCGGCACTTATCTCCTTAGCTACTTTATGATTCCCGTGCTGGACAACGACTCCAGCATGTGGTGGAAACTAGCCACCATTATTACTTGCGGCACTCTCGCAGGCGCGATTATTCCTGAACTCGTAAAGGTATTCACTTCGGTCGACTCCGGCCACGTAAAGGAAGTGGTGACGTCTTCGAAAGAAGGCGGCGCTTCGCTCAACATCCTGTCGGGTTTTGTCGCCGGCAACTTCAGCGCCTATTGGCTGGGACTGACCATGATGGCGTTGATGGCCATCGGGTACGCCGTAAGCACCAACGGATTGGACCACTTAATGCAAGCTCCTGCCGTATTTGCGTTCGGTCTGGTGGCGTTCGGATTCCTGGGCATGGGTCCCGTGACGATCGCCGTCGATTCCTACGGCCCCGTGACGGACAACGCGCAGAGCGTATTCGAGCTGAGCACCATCGAGCAGATTCCAGGCATTCAGGGCGATCTTAAGAAGAACTTCGGCTTCGATGTCGATTTCGAGAAAGCCAAGCACCACCTGGAAGAAAATGACGGCGCGGGCAACACGTTCAAAGCGACAGCCAAGCCGGTGCTGATCGGCACCGCGGTGGTCGGCGCGACCACCATGATCTTCTCGATCATCTTCCTGCTCACGAATCACCTTCAGGCCGACCTGCTGAAGAACCTCTCGATCCTCTACCCGCCGTTCTTTCTCGGCTTGGTCACGGGCGGTGCGATGATCTATTGGTTCACTGGGGCATCTACGCAAGCGGTTACCACCGGCGCGTATCGAGCTGTCGAATTCATCAAGGCGAATATCAAGCTCGAGGGCGCGACCAAAGCTTCCGTTACCGATTCGAAGAAGGTCGTCGAGATCTGCACACAGTACGCGCAGAAGGGCATGTTCAACATCTTCTTGACCGTGTTCTTCGCCACCCTGGCATTCGCCTTCTTTGAGCCGTACTACTTTATCGGCTACCTCATCTCGATCGCGCTCTTCGGTCTATATCAAGCCATCTTCATGGCCAACGCTGGCGGTGCTTGGGACAACGCCAAGAAGATCGTCGAAGTCGAGCTCAAGGCGAAGGGCACTCCGCTGCATGATGCCACAGTCGTCGGCGACACCGTCGGCGATCCTTTCAAGGACACCTCTTCTGTGGCGCTGAATCCGATTATCAAGTTCACGACGTTGTTTGGATTGCTGGCTGTCGAATTGGCTGTGTCGTTATCGGCCAAGGGCGGCAGCACGTCCACCATCCTCGGCATCGTGTTCCTGGTGGTCTCGATTTTCTTTGTGTATCGCTCCTTCTACGGCATGCGCATCGGCGCCGCGAAGTAATCTCGCACAGCCAACACATATACTGGAAGCATGCGCCGCGCGCTAGCGGTCTTGCTTCCCATGGCCCTTGCCCTAGCTGCTGTTCCTGATTTAGCCGAACTGAACCGGGTAATCGCGCGCTTCGCGCCCGCGACTGTCACTGCCGACACGTCCAAGCTCGCTCCCGGCGATAAGCTGGCGCTCGCCAAGCTGATTGAAGCCGCGAAAATCATTAACACGATCTTTCGCGAGCAGCTCTGGTCCGGCAACATCGCTGTCGGGGAAAAGCTCGCCGCGGATACGTCGCCTGTGGGAAAAGCTCGCTATCACTACTATGTTTTGAACAACGGGCCTTGGTCGGATCTCGACAATCACGCCGCCTTCATTCCGGATGTTCCTCACGTGAAGCCGCCTGGCGCGAACTTTTACCCTCCGGATATGACCAAGTCCGAGTTCGAGGCATGGGTCAGCAAGCTCCCGCAGGCTCACAAGGAGCAGGCTACCGGGTTCTTCACCGTCATCCGCCGCGGAGCAGACCGCTCCTTGCATTACGCGCCCTACAGCACCGCATATTCGAACTACCTCAACCTCGCCTCGTCGCTTCTGAATCAAGCCGCCGATTCCACTTCCAACGAATCGCTCAAGACTTTCCTGCGCCTTCGCGCCGAGGCATTCCTCACCAACGACTACTACGCGAGCGATGTTGCCTGGATGAAGCTCGATGCGCCCATCGACATTACTATAGGCCCGTACGAAACATACAATGACGATCTGTTCGGTTACAAGGCCGCGTTCGAGGCCTATGTCACTCTCCGCGATGAGCAGGAAACGGCAAAGCTGAAGATGTTCGCCGACCATCTCCAGGAAATCGAGAACAATCTGCCGCTGGAAGAGAAGTACCGCAATCCCAAGTTGGGCGCGCTGGCGCCGATTCGTGTCGTGAACGAGATTCTTGCCACGGGAGACGGAGCCCACGGCGTTCGGACCGCCGCTTTCAATCTTCCGAACGACGAACGAATCGTGCGGGAGATGGGATCGAAGCGCGTCATGCTCAAGAACGTTCAGGAGGCGAAGTTCGAGAAGATTCTCACACCCATCGCGGCGCGCGTGCTGGCTCCCGAAGATCAGGGCAATGTGAAATTCGACTCCTTCTTCACGCACATTCTCGCGCACGAGATGACCCACGGCATCGGGCCGCAGAACGGAGTGCGGCAGGCGCTCAAGGAGTTGCATGCGGCGATCGAAGAGGCCAAGGCCGACGTGACCGGCCTGTTCATGCTCCAGTTTCTTTACGATCACCAACTTCTTCCCGCAGCGGAGAAGCCGCTGTACACGACCTTCCTCGCCTCCAGCTTCCGCACGCTGCGCTTCGGCGTGCATGAGGCGCACGGCAAAGGCATGGCGCTTCAGTTCAATTACCTGACTGACAAAGGCGCGTTTGTCGCCCGGCCCGACGGAACGTTCACGGTGGATCAGGCGAAGATCAAGGGCGCGGTTCGAGACCTGGTGCACGATCTCCTCGAAATCGAGGCCACCGGCGATTACGCGCGCGCCAAGAAGATGCTGGACGATCTCGGGATCCTGCGCCCGGCCATGCAACGCGCGCTCGACAAACTTACCGATATCCCGATCGACATCGAGCCCGTCAGAAATTGATATGGCGCGGCGTGTCCGCGCCATGGTGATTAACGCCCGCGCCCACATCGACGCACCCGCACGCTATAATCCTTCCAGCTATGTGGCGCTTGTTGCTTTTTGCTTCTCTGATTTGCACCAGCATTCTTGCCCAAACCCAACCTGCGATCCCACGCACGGCCGACGGCAAGCCCGACTTCTCCGGTTACTGGAACCTTCCTTATACGCCCAACATGGCGGCGGGCGCGCTGGAGGCGAAAGTTCCGTACACTCCGGCGGGACTCTCCGCGTACAAAAACCACGACGCGAAGGATGACCCAACGTCTTTGTGCCTCTACCCAGGCGTCCCGCGCATCATGTCCTCGCCCTATCCCATGCAAATCATCCAAACGCCGGAATACGTCGTGATGATCTTCGAATATATGCGATTGTGGCGCGTGATTCCGACTGACCATCGCGCCCATCCTTCGAATGTCCAGCCAACCTTCATGGGCGATTCCACCGGCTGGTGGGAGGGCGATACGTTTGTCATCGACACCGTCGCGTTAATGGGAGGCGCGAAAACGTGGCTCGATACCGCGGGCCATCAGCACAGCGATGAGCTGCACGTGACGGAGCGGCTGCGCCGAACCGCGCCGGATACACTCGTGCTGAATTTCACGCTCGACGATCCCGTTATGTATTCGAAACCGTGGGAGCACGAGCGCATCATCAAGCCGCTCAAGCAAGCGCCGGGCCTGCCGATGCTGCTCGAATACTCGTGCAATGAAAATAATCGCGACGTGCAGCACTTGGTGAGCACCAAGCCCGCCGAATCTCGATAGCTAGCCCGCACAGGGCCGACGCGGCCCTCAGGTTGGGCAAGGAACTCGACCGGTTCAGCCGCGCCAGGCTCCGTTGTGCCGGCGAGTTCCTCAGGAACGCTACTTCAACTTCTTCGCGTAGGCAATAATCGCATCCGCGACCGCGCGCGGCTGCTCGACGATCACCGCATGAGCCCCGTGCTGGATCAGCACCATGGAGACGCGTTGCGTGCCGAACTCCTTCACCAATTCATCGCGGCTCGCTGGAGGCCGGTATGGATCTTCCGCGCCCTGGATATCGAGAATCGGCGCGCGCCCCGCGGACCAATATTCGGACTGCGGAGTCGCATCCCGCGCGATAATCTCAGCGGCGCGAACGTTCGCGTGAAATCCCGTTAACCAGGACGTTGGGTCGTTGCCGCGCGCGAAGAATACAAGCTTCAGGTTCTTTAGCCGCTCGGCTTCCGGCTGCGACGGATCGGTGGCGATCGCCACGGAACGGGAAACATCCGGATTTGCGGCTTTCTGCGCCGCGCCGATCAGAATCACCGCGCGCGTAAGCTGCGGAAAATCGACGGCGGTCA
Organism: Bryobacteraceae bacterium; assembly: GCA_030037375.1. GTDB lineage: Bacteria > Acidobacteriota > Terriglobia > Bryobacterales > Bryobacteraceae > Palsa-187. The sequence goes on from JASHRP010000727.1 coordinate 4,917, forward strand.
TCTTAGCGACAAAGTGTCCAAAAGCATGGCCCGCGAGAATTGCCGGACCCGAATTCTCGTGCTCGATCACCGCGGCCAGATCCCGTGCCAGATCGTGCAGCGTGATCTTCTCCATCGGTCCAGAGCTGCGCTCGAACCCACGCGGCTGCGGCCTCAAGACCCGAAATCCCGCGGACGCTAGGCGCGCCGCGACGGGGTCGAACTCTTCCGAATCCCGGCCCAGCGATGGCAGCAGCACGATTAGCGGCCCGCGGCCTTCTTCGATCACTTCGATGGTCGCGTCCTTTGAACGGACTAATTCGCGCGTTCGCGCTGGATTCGTTGACTGAGCCGCGAGCGGGGGGCAAAGAGCAACAAGCAAAACAAACGATCGCCGGAGCATTCTTCTGGAGCATATCATTAGGATCTATGACCCGACTGGTGGTGTTTATCGCGGCCACAATGACGGCGCTGGCGCAGCGCACGCCCGCGACTCGCGAGTTTTTCTACGTTGGCGGCAAATACTCCGGCGCGCCTGGCAGCGAAGCGATGACCGGGCAAATGTATGTCGAGGCCCTGCGCCCCGCGCGCGTAACGCGCAAATATCCGCTGGTGTTCTTTCACGGCCTCGGCCAGACCGCGACCAACTGGATGGGCACACCCGACGGCCGGCCCGGTTGGGCCGATTATTTCCTGGCGCAAGGCTACGTTGTTTATCTTGTGGATCAGCCCGCGCGCGGCCGGTCCGCGTGGAATCCTGCCGTGAATGGTCAATGGCAATTCCCCTCCCTGGCTCAGGTCGAGCAGCGTTTCACCGCGCCGGAGGTTAACGGCAACTGGCCGCAAGCGAAGAAGCACACGCAATGGCCCGGCTCCGGTCCCAGCGTCGGCCGGCACGGCGATCCGATTTTCGATGCCTTTTTCGCCTCCCAAGTGGAGAGTCTCCTCAGCAACGCCGAAACTGAGGCTTTGGTTCAAGTCGCCGGCTCCGCTTTGCTCGACAAGATCGGACCCGCGATTCTGGTGACGCACTCGCAAGCGGGACCCTTTGGCTGGCTCCTCGCCGATAGCCGGCCGGCGATGGTCAAAGGCATCGTCGCGGTTGAGCCTGCCGGTCCTCCGTTTCAAAACTCGCTGGTGAATGAAAACGCCGCGAGGCCGTGGGGCATCGCCGATGTGCCGCTGACCTACGATCCGCCGGTGCGATCTCCGGACGACCTGAAAAAGATCCGCGAGCCTCGGGCGGATGGTCCGGATTTCGCCGTGTGCTGGGAACAAGCCGATCCACCGCACCGATTGCCGCACCTTGCGGGAATTCCGATTGTGATCGTCACGACGGAGGCGTCATACCACGCGTTTTACGATCACTGTACGGTGAAGTTTCTCACGCGGGCCGGAGTGCGCAATACCTTCTTGCGGCTGGAGAATGAGGGGATCCATGGCAACGGGCACATGGTGATGCTCGAAAAGAATAGTGACCAAGTCGCCGCGCGGCTTCAAAAGTGGATCGTGGCGAACGTGAAATAGCTACTCGAGGTGCTTGTGGAACCTTTGCACGCTGAGCGACAGGATGATCACGCCGAACACGGCCAGCGCCAGCATCTGCGGCCACAACGTCTCCATCCCCGACCCCTTCAGGAAAATACCGCGCACGATCTCCATGAAATAGCGCATCGGATTTAGAAACGTGAAGTATTGCACCACCGTCGGCATGTTACGAACCGGAAAGGTAAAACCGCTCAGCATCATGAACGGCTGGAAGAACAGGAAGGTCGACATGTTGGCCTGCTGCTGAGTCTTCGAAATGGTGGAGATGAATAAGCCCGCGCCCAGGCTGGTTAGGATAAAGAAGAACGCCGCCAGGCAAAGCGTCCCGAAATTGCCGGCGAACGGTACGTGGAAGATCAATAGCGCCGCGGTTACCACCAGAACCATGTCCCAGAAACCGATCAGCACGAACGGGAGCGTCTTGCCCAGAATCAGCTCCACCGGACGAATCGGCGTGACCATCAACTGCTCCATCGTGCCGATCTCTTTTTCCCGCACCACCGCCATCGCCGTTAGCGAAAGCGTCACCAGCATGATGATATTCACCACCACTCCGGGCACGAAATAGTTGCGGC